>JBFZER010000064.1:0-7397 GCA_041306765.1 Spirochaetota bacterium
GGACGTGGTGGCCGTCACGGGAACGGCGCTGACCAACCACACCCTGCCGCGCCTCCTGGATCTCTGCCGCCCCGGGGCCTTCGTGGTCATGCTGGGCGACTCGGTCCCCCTGACACCGGTTCTCTTCGATTACGGCGTGGACGCCGTCTCCGGCACGAAGGTCGTCGATGCGGACCTGGCCATGCGGTGCGTCAGCCAGGGGGCCAATTTCCGGCAGATCCGGGGAACCCGGCGCCTGACGATGCTGAAGTCCGGCACCCGGGGATGAGGGAGAGAACGAGCGGATCGTGCTCCCCCCGTCCGTGCGGAAGGGGGACTTCCGGGGATGACGGGCCGCCCGGGCCGGGTCCCGCGGCCGGACGACCTGGAATTCCCGCCCTGACGTGTGCTGAATTCAGCCGGTCCGCCCGTCGCCCCCGGCCTCCCGCCCGCCTGTCGGGCGGCGCTCCCGGACGGCCAGGAACAGCGCCGCGGCCACCGCGGCCATCCCCGCGTCCAGGAGGAAGGCCGCGTCGTAGGTCCCCAGCATGTCCCGCAGCATCCCCCCAACCCAGTGAGAGAGAATGGCCCCGGCGCCGTAGAGGGGCGTCCAGGCGCCGATGACGGTGCCGAGGAGCGACCGGGGGAAGTGGTCCCCCGCGCAGGCGCCGTAGATAGGGAAGGTCACGCCGTAGAAGACCGCGAAGAGGGCCACCAGGACACACAACACCGCCTGCCCGGCTCCCGCCGCGACGATCCCCAGCAGGACCAGGGCGACGCAGCCGTTGGAGAAGAGGATCGTCCGCCTGCGGCCCAGGCGGTCCGACAGGGGCAGGAGCGTCAGGACGCCCAGGATCTGGAAGGAGCCGTGGATCGTCGCCAGGAAGCTCGCCGCCTCGAGGGAGAGGCCCGCCTGTCCCCGGGCGTAGTCCACCATGAAGGTGGTGAACCCGTACAGGGCGTAGGAGATGCAGAAATAGGAGAACCCGATCCGCCAGAACACGGGATTCCGGAGAATCGCCTCCCGGAGCCCCGTCTTCGGCTCTTCGACGGTCCCCCCGGCCGGGCCGGCGTCGCCGCCCTCGCCTCCCCAGGGCACGGTCCCCGAGGACTCGGGATCGCTCCGGAGGAGGAGCGCGTTGACCGCCACCAGGAACAGCGCCCCGGCACCCAGGAACGACCAGGCGTGTCGCCAGTCGAAGTGGAGCACCACCCAGGGGAACAGAGCCCCCACGGCGGCGAACCCGAGGCCGTAGCCCGTGGAGAGGATCCCCAGGGCAAGCCCCCGCCGCTGCGGGGCGAACCACCGCTGGACCACCGCCAGGACGGGGGTCCAGATCCCCGTGGCCCCGATGCCGACGACGGCGAAGGCGAAGGAGGCCTCGCCGAGGCTCCCTGCCCGGGCCAGGAGGAGAACCCCCATGCCCAGGACGGCCAGGCAGGCGGGGATCACCCGCCGGGCCCCGACCCGGTCGGTGAGCCAGCCCGCCAGGGGTGTCAGCAGGATGTACGTGAAGAGATATGCGTTGTAGATCGTCCCGCCGGAGGTGCGGCTGAGCCCCAGGTCCCGGATCATCTCCGGGAGGACCACGCCGTACCCCAGTCGGACCGAGTAGTTGATGAAGAGGTCCAGAAACCCGGCGAGGAGGATGAGCCAGGCCCAGTGGAAGGCTCTTCTCTTCCCGCGGCCCGGGGGGATCACGAAAATTTGACCTGGACGGGCCGTTTCTCCTCCGGCGCCTCGAGCTCGAAGAAGTCGGCCTTCTTGAATTCGAACCAGGTGGCGATGATGTTGGACGGGAAGGACTCGGTCCGGATGTTGAACTCCCGAACGATGGCGTTGTAGGTCCGCCGCGCCGCCTCGATGCTGTCCTCCAGTTCCCGGAGCTGCTGCTGCAGCCTCATGAACTCCTCGCTGGCCTTCAGATCCGGGTAGGCCTCCGCCACGGCGAAGAGGCCCCGGACCGCATCCGTCAGCGCGTTCTCGGCTTTTGTTTTTTCAGCCGGCGTGGGTGCCCCCGCGGCGGCGAAGCGGGCCTCCGACAGCCGGTCGAAGACGGCCCGCTCGTGGGCGGCGTAGGCCCGGACCGCCTCGGCCAGGTTCGGCACCAGGTCGTAGCGTTTCTTCAGGAGGACGTCCACGTCCGCCCAGGTGCTCTCCACGGTGTTCCGGCCCCGGACCAGGGCGTTGTAGATCACGACGGAAGCGACGACGACGGCGACCAGCCCGACGAAGACGACGAACATGAACATGGTTTCCTCCTTTTAAAACAATGGTTTTCCGCTTCTCACTCGCCGATGATCTTGACGAGGACCCTCTTTCTCCGGCGGCCGTCGAACTCGCCGTAGAAAATCTGCTCCCAGGGGCCGAAATCCAGCTTCCCCGCGGTGATGGCCACGACGACCTCCCGGCCCATGACCTGGCGCTTCAGGTGGGCGTCCCCGTTGTCCTCCCCCGTCCGGTTGTGGCGGTACTGAGAGACGGGGGCGTGGGGCGCCAGCCGCTCCAGCCACTCCTCGTAGTCCTGGTGCAGGCCCGCCTCGTCGTCGTTGATGAAGACCGAGGCGGTGATGTGCATGGCGTTGACCAGGACCATCCCCTCCTTCACCCCGCTCTTCCGCAAGCACTCCTGAACAGCGGGGGTGATGTTGACGAATCCCCGGCGGGCGGGGACGTTGAACCACAACTCTTCGCGGTAGGATTTCATGGTTCGGGTTTCCTCCTTGTGAACGGCCGGCTCCCCCCGGCCCGGTCCCATCGCCGGCGGATCGCCCGGCGATCCCCTCCCGGATGGCCCCGGGGCGGTGCGGGTGACGGGCCCGTCACGGACCGGCCAGGCCTTTCACCCGCATACCCGATACGAACTCGAGGGCCCGCTTCTTCAATTCCTGCTGGTACCGGTCGATCCGCTTGTTCTTTTCCGACCGCTCGTAGTCTTCCGAGGTCTTCCGTTCCTGGTTGTTGCAGTACCTCCCCTCGTTCAGGCACTGCTGGTTGGGGAAAAAACTCCCGTCCCGGGGACGGAACTGGACCATGGGACCGGCATGCTGGACCGTAAGGACCGTCGCTTTCTCTCCCAGACCCGCGAAGGAAAACCCTCCCCGCGGGGTTTCGTAGAGATAGCCCGCGGCGTTCCAGCCCGGGAACGAAAAGGACCCTCCCTTCTCACCGGATTTGTACTTCTCCGCATACTGCTTCTTGCCGTTGTTGAAATCCTCGACGATCTTGATCAGGTCCGCCTGGCGGTGCCCGGGCATGTATTTCAGCGTCACCTCGACGCAGGGGCTCCCGTCGCCGGAATAGTAGGCGTCCACCTTGTACTCCAGGGGCTTTGCCCGGTACGGGACCGTCAGGGACCCGGTCTCCATTACCGCCGTCCCGGGGCATTCCATCCGGAATGTGAACAGGTAATAGTCGGGATACTTCTCCGGATTCGCCCTTCTTGTACTCTCGTGGACCGCGTCGTTGGCCTTCTGCCCCTGGTTCCACCTGATCTTGCAGCCTTTGGGAAGGGCCGGGTGGGCGAAGGAATCCTGATGCACGAGTTCGAAGGCCTGCGGTGCCGGACCGGCGGCCGCGGGGGTGCTCTCTTCGACGATCACCTCTCCCACTGCTTCGTCGACGGTCTTGCCCGAGACGCCGTCGATCATCTTCACGGAAACGCGGAAGGTACCCTTTTTCGCGTAGGCATGGGTCGATTCCCGCGCGTCGGTCGTCAGGACCGGAGAGCCGTCGCCGTAATTCCACTCGAACCGGGGCTTCGCTGGGGGGGCCGCGACCATCAGCCGGAAGGCCACGGGCTGGCCGGGCGGACCGTACACCCTGGCCTTGTCCAGCGAAACCTCGGACACCAGGACGGCCGCTTCACCGCGGAGCCCGCTGGCGTCCCTGCTCGTCGCCACGACGGTGAAGGCGCCGCCGCCGGCCCCGGGGGTGTAAGCGCCGGCGTCCGTTATGGAACCGCCCTTCGGGCCTTCCTTGACGCTCCAGAGGATGTCTTTCGTTTCTTTTCCCTGGAAGAGCGCCTTGAACGCCTGCCTGTCTTTCTTCGCCAGCCGGACTTTGTCGGGGACGAGCTTCAAGACCGGTTTCGGCGTCAGCACGTACTCAAGGCTCGCGTACTGCAGGTCCGGGACGGGGGAACGGCAGACCGCGTCCATCGTCAGCCGGCAGGGCTTGTCGCCCGTCCTGACGCGCCACGCCGGCGCCGCTCTCTTCGCTCCCGGGGGCAGGTCGCCCAAGTCCTGGGTCTTCCTTGCGGAAACAATATCGCACTGGGAGGCGCTCAGGCGCGCCGCCACCTGCTGCAGGGAGGCGCCACCCCTGTTCGCGACTGCTCCGGTGGCGACCAGGAACTCGCCGTCCTGTTTCACGTCCAGCTCCAGGCGCATGGCCGAGAAGGAAGCGCGCCACAGCGAGTAGACACTGCGGATCGCCTCGTTCACCGCCGGCGATGGATCGTCAAACAGAGCGTCGATCTGTTCCCGCGTCGTGAACGCCGCCTTCACGGCCAGGTTGTAGGCCTGACGTCCCTGGGCGTCCACAACCTGGTCGATCGGGGCGCGGGCGTTCCTCCACCCGGGCGCATACCCCTGCAGGCTGTAGGCCCCTGGACTTACGGTCGCCTCCCAGAGAATGTGGCTGGACGTGTTGGAAACCAGCTTTTCGAAGTAGTCGCCGTTGTAGTACCAGGGATCGAACCAGTCGTTGTCGGTGGCGAGAAACCGGTCGATCTCCGTCCGGAAGTTGTCGCTCCAGGACTTGACGGGCGTGACCGCCCGGTAGCTCAGCTTCGAGGAGCCCTTGATCTTCTCGTCCAGGTAGACGGCCCCCTCCCTCGCCGTCCCGCGGTTTTCCGCGAGCTGCCGGGCCTTGATGGCGACGATCGTTTCCCGGTAGCTGCCGTTGATGTGATAGGGGCAGTACATGTCGGCCAGGAAGTGGGCGCTCCACGCCGCCGCCTTGGGGAGGGCCTCGCTCTGGGGCTTCAGCATCCCCAGGGCGAGGTACCGGTAAAACCTCTGGACGGCCTCCGGCCCCCTGCCCTCCTTCGTGTAGGGGTTGTAATAATGCCAGGAATAGGGTGAGTTCCCCGCACTGTCCGGCCCCGGCCCGGATATGAGGGCCGCGTCCAGGCCGGTCGTTCCCTCCCCGGTGAACTTGACCTGGAGGGGATCGACCCCCTCGTGGGCCATGACCTGCTCCAGGGACGGGAATTTCAGGGGATCGAAGGCGGGATCGGCCTGCAGGAGCCTGTAGGCCTCGCCGAGGATATGCTGATGGGTCTTGTACGGCCCCATCACGCCCCAGGAGAGGGCCTGGTTCGGGATGGCCAGCACGGCGAGCATGCCGGCGACGATCCAGCCCGTCGCGGCCGCAATCCATCGTTTTTTCCGCATCGTCCCCGCCTCTCGCCATCCTCCCATGGATCGTCCCTCCGTCTATTTCGCTGCTGCCGACCTGCTCGACCCGGCGGTTCCCGGCCGCCCGGCCGCGGCAACGCCGGAATCCGGTGTTCAACAAAGTAGCCCGTAAAGCCGGAACGCGGCATCCGTCGCCGGCTCTCCGCCGATGCCGTGCAGGCCCGTCTCGGCGCTGCGATGGTGTGCCCGCCGCCTCCTCCCGGACGGGCTGCTGTCGAGCCGGGAGTCCCTCCGCCGCCGGGGTCGATTCACGTTCCCGGCAAGGCCGGAGATCGCATCCTACATGTCCCTGATCTCGGACACCAGCCGATCGAACTGCTCCACGTCCACCACCGGCGACGTGATGAAAGAGATCCCCGTCAGCTGGTTCAGCGCCACCGACGTCATGAGCGCCTTCTCCGAGTCGGGGAAATCCAGCGTCAGGACAAGGTCGTGCTCCCCCAGCACGGCATACATGGAGATGACCTTCCCGCCGTTCGCGCTGATGATCCGGACGGCCTTCTTCGTCCGTTCCGGGGAAACCTCCTTCAGCGCCTCCTTGGAATACTTCCCGAACATCATGAAGATCGGCATGTCGCGCTCCCTCCCTTCTCTCGACTCACTGGTCGCGGACAAATGAGACGGGATCGCCGACGTTGTTCGCCCCCTCCAGCTTCTTCCCGTCCGCGGACAGCGTCAGGTAATCGGTGAACCCGTGGCTCCAGGCGATGGCAACCTTCCGCTGGCGGACGTCTGTCCGGGTCCACGTGCCCGTGAGGGTCACGATGAGAAAACCCCTGTACACACACCTTCCGTCGCTGGAAATGACAACCTTGCCGCTGACGTGCTCGGGCCTCCAGCTGCCGGATATGTCGAGCGCTTTCGTGTCCTCCAGCCTGACAAACGCTTCCAGGTACTTCTTGTTTTCCGGGTACAGGGCGAAGAGCCGCTTGTATATCGCTACGGCCCGCGCTTCGTCCTTCCGGGACAGGGCGAATTCCGCCTCGTTTTCACAGGCTGCAACAGCGCGCTTCTCTAGGGACAGGGCGGCGGCGTTCTCCGGGTCGTCGGCGAGGACCCGCTTTACGTATTCGATGGTATTTTCTCCCTTGGGTTCGGCGAATTTCTTTTCGTGGAACGCCTCCTGCGCCAGCGCCAGCTGCACGGATTTCCCTCCGGGGTCCCGATAACGATCCCCGGGGGCGAAGGCGCCCTGCTCCGCCACGACTGGTCGGGTCTCTTGTCCATCCGGCATTCGGCCTGCCGGCACAAAGTAGAATTCCCCCTGCAACGAGGAGAGCTCCCAGGGGATCTGCCTCCCCCCCGTCTCCCTTCCCAGCTTCGCACGGACGCCCTTGAAGACCTGTTCGATCGTCAGTCCCGGCTCGTTCATGTACGACAGCAGGGCCTGCGTGTAGGGACTGTTCCTCCCCTCCCCGTCTCTGGCCACGTTGCCCGGGCCGGTTGAATAGGAGATGAACGTCCCCACGGGGGCGTTGCTCACGATGGCGAGGCCGCGGGCGGCGCTGCGGAAACCCCGGGAGTAGGGATTGTCGCGACAGGCGTCGAGAATGACGATGTTGAGCCCGTTGTTGGCGTTGGCCATCTCGTCGAGGACCTTTCCCGTGTCCAGGGTTTCGTACTTGATGTCCGACTCCCGGCCGATCCGGGCCCTGATGGGGACCAGGTAGTTCACACCCTGGGCCTGGAGTCCGTGACCCGCGAAGAAGAACAGCCCGACGCCGCCCCGCTTCAGCCGGTCGCCGAACTCGGCCAGGGCCTCGTCCATGGTGCGCAGATCGGCGTTCTTTTTCAGAATGACAGAAAAACCGAGTTTCTCCAGTTGCGCCGCCATGGCCACGGCATCATTCACCGGGTTCTTCAGGGGTCCGGCACCGTAGGAGCCGTTGCCGATGACGAGTGCCGTCCGGCGCTCCGGGGCGGAACCACGCCCGGGGAACGCATCGGCCTGATCCCCCGGGCCGGCGGCAGGCTTGACGTTCTCCGGCGATACG
>JBFZER010000065.1:0-3174 GCA_041306765.1 Spirochaetota bacterium
TCTTCCGATCTTAGGGCCGCGTCGGCGTCGTCGAAGCGCCCCGCCTTGACCTGGGGGATGCGCCCCAGGGCTTCCTCGGCGGGACAGCCGTAGTAGCGCACCGTGCCCGGAAGGCCCGCGGCCGTGAGGGCGTCCGCCAAGGCTTCCGCCGCGGCCAGGGATCCGATGCCCAGGAGGTTGTGTCCGCACCCGTGCCCCGGCTCTCCGGGCACCCGGGGCTCCCGGCGGGTGGAGCAGGCCTGGGACAGTCCCGGAAGGGCGTCGTACTCTCCCATGAGGGCGATGACCGGCTTCCCCTCCCCGCGCTCGGCGGCGAAGGCGTAGGGCATCTCGGGAAAGTCCCGGACCCGGAATCCCGAAGTTGAAAGGCGCTCCCGGTGGAGGGCTGAGGACCGCTCCTCCGTCCCCGATTTTTCAGGGTGCTCCCAGATGTCCCGGGCCAGGGCGTCGTACTCCCCGGCCCGGCTCTCGACGAAGTCCAGAATCCGGTCCGTCATGTCCGCGGCTCCCCCGATCTCAGTAGGTGTACGTGATCTCCACGGTCTGTATCTTGCCCTTGTCGTCCAGGATGTTCGAAAGGCCCTTGTAGTACAGCATCCTCTTGGCTACGGTATCATACCGCACGTCCAGCCTGGGAGCGAAGAGGCGCAGGAACCGGTTCGTGATGTGGATCGTGATCTCCGCGATCCCGTCCTTCTCGGACTTCAATTCCAGTTCGAAATCGTAGATATCCAGGGTCCCGGTGATCAGCAGCTGAAGGGGGATTTTCCGTTTCTCCCGGACCAGGGGGTAGTTCTCCTGGAGGTAGTAAAAGAGGCCCTGGCAGCCGACCATCAGGGTGCTTCCGGCCGGGCCCGTCCCGATGTTCCGGGTCTTTTCCGGCTGGCCCGGATCCCGGGAGAAGAGGATTGCGTCTCCTCCCTCGTACCGGACCCCGTGGCGGACTCCGGACCGGTAATCCTCGAAGACGTGCCGGGGAGCGGCCAGGGACTCGGCGAAGTAGGACTCGATGTACGCGACGGGCTTCCCGTCGGGGGCGAGATAGTCCGTGCGGGCCCGGGTGACGCGGCCGTCCCGGTATTCGGACTCGTGGGACTCCAGATACGTGATCTTCCCTCCGAACCGGGCTTCCGAGGTGAACCGCAGGATACGGACGTCCTGGGCGGCGGCCCCCGCGGCCGCGAGAAGTACTGCGGTCAGGGCGAAGGCGCGGCGCATCTCACCGCCGCGCGTGGGATGCGGGCTCGCAGGGTGCAGGTTCACGGTGCGCCGGATCACGGCGCGTCTCCCGCGGACCGCTGGGGCACCCGCTCCAGCCGGGAGACGTCGAACCCGAGGCGCCGCGACTCCTCGACCAGGGCCTCGTAGACCTCCGGGGGAGGGACGGGATCCTTGGCCATGAGCCACAGGTAGTCCATCGTCCCGCTGGTCACCAGCATCGTCCGGTCCGTCTCGTTCCAGTAGACCAGGCGGTAGGGCAGCCAGGTGAAGGGGAAGGGCCGGGCGGACATCTCTCCGGCTACCGAGGGATCGGGAATCCTGAGCTTCTGCCGCATCACCCCCTTCTTCCCGTCGAAGCCGCCCTTGTAGCCTTCGTAGAGGACCAGCCAGGTCCCGTCGTCGTTGCGGATGTAGGTGTCCGTGGTGCCCACCCAGTCCCCGGCGACGGGTATGGGGATCCGGGCGATCTCGTACCAGGGGCCCTCGAAGAGGCCGAAGTCGATGGTCTTTACCGCGGGTATACCCTTGGTCGAAGGCGCGCCCGCGCAGGCCGAAAGGAGGACGAGGGCGGCCGCCGCGAGGGCCGCGGCGTGGAGAACCGAGGTTCGGGTCCGGTTCATCTTCCGGCCTCCTTCGCCGCGGGCTTGGGGGGCAGGGGGAGGAAGATGCTGGTCCTGCGCTTGTACTCCCGGTACGCGGGGTCGGACCCGTACTTGGCGTCCGCGCTCTTCTCCAGGAGGGGGATCCCGCTCACGAAGAGCAGGAGGATCGTGATGAAGACCGGGCCCAGGACGGAGACCCAAAGGAGGCCGGAGAGAGCCGGAATCGCGTAGATGAAAAGAGCCCACCAGAGCAGGGCCTCCCCGAAGTAGTTGGGGTGCCGGGACCAGGCCCAGACTCCGGTGGTGATGACCCCGGGCCTGCCCGCCTTCTTGAAGGCCGACTTCTGGACGTCCGCGGCCACCTCGACGAGGAAGCCCGCGATCCAAAGGGCGATCCCCGCGATTTCGAAGGGACCGAATGTCCGCTTAGATGCCGGGGAGGCGATGGAGGCCACCACGGGCAGGAGGATCAAAAATACGGCTACCGCCTGAAGACTCCAGAAACTGGCGAACTTCAAAGGATCGTCGCGCTTGTCGTCGAAGCGGTGGTCCACCTTGATCTTGATGATCCGGGTGAAGAGGTAGCTTCCCAGCCGGGCGGCCCAGACCACGGTCAGGACCGCGGGAACCAAGGCTGCCGGGGATTCCCCGAGGTTCCGCAGGATGAGGATGACGGATACCAGGGCGAAGGAAAGGCTGTAGGACAGGTCCGTCACCACGTCTGTCTTGCGGACGGCGGCAAAGGCGAAGAATATTCCGTTGACCGCGACGGCGGCGAGGGCGGAAAGGACGAAGGGATTCACGATACCTCCTGGTTTCGATCAAGTATTGATAAAATCATATATTCTCGGGCGAAAGGCAACCGCGGGTCCGTACTTACAAGCCTCGGAGCAGGCGCTTCAGTTCACGCTGCACACGTACCAGGCCGCCCAGGATCCGACCCGGATTACCTGGACGGACGGGAATCCTTCCCTCAGTTCTTCAAGTCCTGTCCGGATGAAGTTGAAGTAATCCCCGTGCTCCAGGTATTCCACGACCGTGACGAGGAGATTCCGGTCCGCGGTGTAATCGTGGAAGAGCACGGTGTCCCGGGAAAGCCGTTTCATCTCCAGGAACAGCCTGCGTCGGTCCTCCCGCCGCAGGCCGTGGGCGACATAGGCCGCGGTCACCAGGTCGAAGCTTCCGTCCGGCTCCGCCAGGCCCCGGAGGGCGTCTCCGGGATCGCAGGAAAGCCCCCGGATCCGAGCCCTCGCCAGCATGGCCCGGGCCACGTCGACCCCGCGCACTTCCCAGCCCTCCCGGGCCAGGGCCCGGGTGAAGGCCCCGGTGCCGCAGCCGATGTCCAGGGCCC
>JBFZER010000066.1:0-15816 GCA_041306765.1 Spirochaetota bacterium
AAAAAGATGGTCTCCCGCAATTTCACCGACTTCATACTTCCCGAGGACGTGGAAAAAGTGATGAAGGACTTCCAGCGCTCCATAAAGACCGGTGCGGAGTTCTCAACAACATTCCGCGTCCAGGGCAAAAAAGGCAGGATATATTGGATTGAAGACAACGGAAAGTTCCAATACGACAACTCCGGAAAGCCCCTCAGCCTCACAGGCACCCTCCGCGACATCACCGGGCGCATCAAGGCAGAAGGCCAGCTCAAGGAAAGCGAAGGAAAGTTCCGGAGCATAATCGAGAGCAGCCACGACCTGGTGATGCTTACTGGCACCGACGGCGTGGTCACCTACCTGAGCCCCGCATGCAAAAAAGTGATCGGCTGGGACCCAAAGCTCCTTGTCGGAAAACGCCCCTCCATATCTTCCACCGGTACAGCCCGGTCTTCCCGACCCCGCGCCGATCCCCCGCCCGGCTCCATCCCCCCGGCCTCTCCGGTCGCTGCCGCCCGGGGCGGGAGAAATCGACGCCCCCGGCGGCCCTTCGCGGCGCTCCCCGGAGGACGGGCTTTCCATGGACCTTCCCTGGGACAACGAGAGGTTTCGGAAATTCCGGGAAGCCTATCTCTCCCCCGGCGGACGGAAGTGGCTGGAGGCCGTGATAGCCCGATCCGCTCCCTACGCCCCGTACGTGTACGAGCGCATCCGCTGGTACCGACTTCCGGAGGAGCTCATCTTCCTGCCCGTGATCGAGTCCGAGTGGTCCCCCCGGGCGGTGTCCCGGTCCGGGGCCGCGGGGCTCTGGCAGTTCATGCGCAACTCGATCGCGGGCTACGACATGCGGATCGACGACTGGGTGGATGAGCGCCGGGACTTCATGAAAAGCACCGACGCGGCCCTCCGCAAGCTCCGTGGGAACTACGAAGCCCTGGGCTCCTGGGAGCTGGCCCTGGCCGCTTACAATGCGGGTCTGGGGGCGGTCAGCCGCGCCGCGGCGGCGGCGGGCACCCGGGACTACTGGGAGCTGTCCGCCCGGGGCCTGCTTTCCCCGGAGGCCGTCTCCTACGTGCCCAAATTCCTGGCCGCCGTGTCCGTGCTGGGAAGGGCCGGCAGGAACGGGCTTGCCCTTCCGGAAGCACCGCCCGTTCTGTGGGAACGGGTGGAGCTCGACCGGCCCGTGGACCTGGCACTCCTGTCCGATGCCTCCGGTATCCCCCTGGCGGTTCTCCGTTCGGGCAACTCCGAGCTACGGTACGACGTGACCCCTCCGGAAGGCCGCTACGCCCTCAAACTGCCCGCTCAGGCCGCGCCGGCGGTGCGGGAGGTCCTGGCCCGGCCGGATTTCCAGGCCCTGCGGTACTACCAGCACCGGATACGGTCCGGGGACACCCTCTCCGCCCTGGCCCGGCACTATGAAGTCTCCGTCCCCCTGATCCTCCGGCTCAATCCCGGGGTCCGGGCCGAGTCCCTTCGCATCGGATCCACCCTGGTGATTCCGGCCCTCAAGGAGAAAACCCCCTACGCGCCGCCGGCTCCCTCGGAGACCCTGGACTTCTCGGAGTCCTATGTCGTGGCCCGGGGAGATACCCTCTGGTCGATCTCCCTAAGGTACGGGATCCAGCCGGAAACCCTGGCGGAGCGCAACGGCCTGGACATCTCGTCCATTATCCGCGAAGGAATGACTCTCAAGGTGCCGAAAATGGAGTGAGGCGGACAGCCTTCCTTAGGAAGCCAAGGATGCGAAGATCGAAGACACGAAGGACGGCGACCCGCCTGCTCCTGGCGGCGCTGTGGACGGCCTGCGTCCTGCCGGCGCCGGCGCAGACGGCAGCGGGCGATCCGGCCTCTCCCTACACCACCGCCGCGGAACTCCGATGGGACTCCCTGTCCCTGACGGCCCGGATATCCCTGGACCTCCGGGCCGCGGGGATCCGGATGCCCGCCGGACGCACCGAGGCCGAGAACATGATCGAGAGGGACCTCCCGGGTCTTTTGCAGGACACGGTGTTCCAGATCCCCGTGGATTCCTACCGGACCGTCGGGGACACCCTCGCGGACGGTACCCTCTCCATCAACGACCTGTTGGGGCTGATCCGGTCCCTCGCCCGGCGGGAAAGCGCCTTCTCCCCCGACTTCCGTCGTTTCTCCGCGGTCTACGAGCTTCCCCTGACCAACATCGCCTCCCTCTACGTCCGGCACAGCCGCCCCTACGAGCTGGCCGCGCCCCTGGAATACGTCCCCGCCCGCCCCTACTCGGGCATCGTCATCTACGCGAAGGGCGAGCTTCCGGTGCATGGAGAACATGTCCAGGCCCGGGCCGTGCCGTGCCTGTTCCCGAGGATTTTCGACGAACGGATGAACACGATCCTGGAGCGCAATCTGGTATCCCCCGAGGCCATCCATCGTTGGGGCCTGGTGGGCTACACGGACGACCTGGAGGCGGCGGCCCTGGAGGAGCGGACCGGGGACAATCCCCTGCGCATCGCAGCCTCCGCGGTCTTCGGAACCTCCCGCACGGACCTCGTGATCTCCCGGGAGGAAGCCCTGCGCATCCTGGCCCTCCCTGAAAACCGCGCCCTCCTTCGGGAAGGACGGATCGTGGTGGTCATCGACAGGAAATCTCCCTAGCCTCGGGTCCGATCCTTCCGCCGGACCGGCCGCCCAGCCGCAGGGGGCCTCGGCCGCATCCGGCGCGGTATCCCCTACATCGCCTTCGACGCCGCCGCCAGAGCCTTGTCGTAGTCCGGCTCCTGGCCGATCTCCGGCACCTGTTCCGTGTATACCACCTTGCCGGCGGCGTCCACCACCACGACGGCCCGGGAGAGCAGGCCCGCCATGCGCCCGTCTTTCAGCTCCACCCCGTAGGCCTTGCCGAAGGCCCGGTCCCGGAGCTCCGAGAGCATGATCACGTTCTCGACCCCCTCGGCCTTGCAGAACCGGCCCTGGGCGAAGGGAAGGTCCCGGCTGATCGTAAGCACGACCAGTCCCGGGCGTTTCTTGACCTCCTGCTCGAACCGCTTGGCCGAGAGTGCGCAGACCGAGGTATCCAGGCTGGGGACGATGTTCAGGATCCGGACCTTGCCCGGGAAGTCGGACAGCGCGGCGTCGGAGAGATCTCCCTTGGTCAGACGGAAGTCCGGGGCGGCGGAACCCGGGGCAGGCAGGTCGCCGACGGTATGGACGGGATTTCCCTTGTGCGTTATTGCGGCCATGATTCCTCCTATGTGTCCAGCCTTGGTGTCGCGAAGCTTGTGCCATTTCGCCCCGGCTGGACGGGTACAAAGTACATAGGAGGGGGGGCTCCGGGCAAGAAAAAGGAAGAGCCGCCCCTCACGGGACGGCTCTCCTGCCACCGGTCAGAATTGAACTGACGACACGTGGATTTTCAGTCCACTGCTCTACCAACTGAGCTACAGCGGCTCGTCGCGGAAAGATATATACATCGAAGGGGGAAGGGAAGTCAAGGTCGGTGGACGGTAAACAGTGGACGGTAAACGGAAATGGCGGCCGTACGCGGAAAACCCCAACGCCAGAGCATGATACGCAGCCACCGTCCACTGTCCACCGTCCACTGTCCACCGTATACTTTCCTTATGCGCTTCCTCCTCGTCCAGCCGCCCTTCGTCCAGCTCAACGCCCCCTATCCGGCTGTCCACTGCCTGGACCGTTTCCTTCGGGACCGCGGCCACGAAACGGCGGTGCGGGACGACTCGGCGGGGCTGTACCGGAGGATGATGACTGCGGAGGGGGTCCGGCGCATCCTGGCGGACGCGGAAACCGCGCTGGCCGGTAGGACGGCACCGGACCCGGAGACCGCCCGGCAGACCGCCCGGTACCTGTCCTACCGGGACCGATGGGCCGACTGGGCCGGACCCCTGGCCCGGTTCCTGTCCGGAGGCGACCCCTCCCTGGCCTTCCGGCTCTCCCGGGTACCCGACGACCTGCCCCTGGGCCGGCGCGCCGAGTCCTTCCTGGAGGAGCGGGACGGCCTCGTGCGCCCGGAGGAGGCCCCGAGCCTGGCGGTCCGCCTTCTGGACGACCTGGGGGATTTTATAGCCTACGCCCTGGATCCGGGCTTCGGCACGGTCCGGTACGCCGAGCGCATCGCCTCCTCCCGGGCGGAATACGGTCCCGTGTCCGAGGCCGCGGACTCGGGGTATCTCATGCGGGAGTTCTACCGGCCCTGGCTCAGAAAGGAATTCCGGCCCGCATCGGCCGGCCAAGGGGCGCCGGACTTCGTCCTGGGGACCGTTCCGTTCCCGGGCTGCCTGGTAGGGGCGATCGCGGCCGCCCGGGAGGCGCGGGCGGCCTTCGGCCCGGGTGTCCGGATCGCCCTGGGCGGAGGCTACGTGTCCACGGAACTGCGGAGCCTCGCGGACGGGGCGATCTTCGACGACATCGACTTTCTCTGCTTCGACGCGGGCTACGGCGCCCTGGCCTCCCTGATTGAGGGAGCCGAGGCCGAACGCGCCGGGCGGGCCGCGCCCGCGCCCTATCGGACAGCCCGCCGCGGTCCGGACGGGGCGGTCGAGTACTGCGGCCTGCCCCCGGAGGAGCCCGCACGCGGCGCCGGCGATCCCGCCCGGCGCGTCCCGTGCCCCGGGGAGGCGGTATTCGCGGCCCGGGAGGAGGAGGCCCTCCGCTCGACCTTCCCGGACTACCGGAACGCGGACTTCTCCGGCTGCGTCCGGGCTCCCTACTCGGAGAATCCGATGCACCGGATCTGGTCCGACGCACCCTGGCTCAAGTATCAGCTGGCCTACGGCTGTTACTGGCACCGCTGCTCCTTCTGCGACACCCGGCTGGACTACGTCCGGCACTACCTCCCCTCGGATGCCGGGGCCCTCTTCGCGGCGGCCCGGGAAGCGCGGGACCGGACGGGACTTTCGGGCATCCACTTCACCGACGAGGCCCTTCCCCTGCCGGGCCTGCTGGAGTTTTCCCGGCTGAACCGCGGTGCCGGGACGCCCTTCTCCTTCTGGGGAAACGTCCGCTTCGACCGGGTCTGGACCACGGACCGCTGCGCCCTCCTGGCCGCCTCGGGCCTGGCGGCGGTATCCGGGGGCATCGAGATCGCCACGGACCGGGGCCTTGCGATGACGGACAAGGGCTTCACCTTCCCGGAACTTGTGCGGGCCCTGGCGGCCTTCAAGCGCGCCGGGGTTCTAGTCCACGGCTACCTCATCTACGGCTTCCCCGCCCAGACCCCCGGGGACCTGGTCGATTCCGCGGAGGCGGTCCGCCAGCTCTTCGCAGCAGGCCTTTTGGATTCCGCGTTCTGGCACCGCTTCGTGCTGACCCGGCACTCTGAGATGTACGCCCGCTGGCTTGAAGGCCGGGAGCCCGGGCTGGAACCCGTCGACCGGGGCGGCGCCTTCGCCTCGAACGACCTGGAGTTCCGGGGTTCGGAGCGATGGAGCCCCTACGACGGCCCCCTGGACGCCCTGCTGGCGGACTGGATGGCCGGCCGGGGCCTGGATCGCCCCGTCGGGCCCCTGGTGCCCGGCTGTCCCGGTCCGACCCTGGCGCCGGATCGGGTGGAGGGCCTGGCCCGGGCCGCGGCGGAACAACCGTACGCCGGGGAAATCCTTCCGGCCCGGCCCCGGGTCCATTGGCTGGCCGGGCTGCCGGCGGTGACTTTGAGCCGGAGAACGGCTCGCGGAACAGGCCGCGGGCCGTCCGCAACGATCGGAGCCGCGACAGGCGGCATCGCGCGGGTCGAATGGTTCGACCGCGGGGAGCCGGCGGGTATCGACCTCCCCCGGCCGGAGGCGGAGCGCCTGGCCGCGGCCCTCGCGGATTTGGCCCGGGCCCCCGGCGGCATGGAGCTTGGGGAGTTTCGAAAGAAAGCGGGCCTCGAGGCCGGCAGCGCCGGCCCGAACGGGCCCGCCGGAGCCGGCGGCATCCTGACCGCCCTCCGGGGCGAAGGCCTTGCGATCGTGTAGTCCGGCGCCCGGTCACAGGCCGCTGGGGACGATCGCCGAAGCGAGGCTTCGGTGCCGTTGCTCCGGCGCATACGGGCGCCGGAGCGACGCTAACGGAGCATGAGGCTGGCGAAGACCTTGGCGTCCCCGACGATGTTTCCGAGCAGGGCGTTCTCGTTGGGCTGGTGGGCGGTCTCCTCGAGCCGGGCCCAGACCACGCAGTCGAAGCCCGCGTTCCGCAGGTAGGCCCCCACGGTGCCGCCGCCGATGCCGATGGCCTTGGCCTTCACCCCGTAGACCTCCCCGACCGCCCCGGCCAAAGCCTTGACCACCGGGGCTTCAGCCCGGGTCGCGACGGACTCGTTCTTCTGGAGGATCGTGTAGCTCATCGTCACGCCGTGGGCCTTTTCCACCTGGCGCATGACCTTCTCCACCTCCGCCAGGACCTGGGCGACGGGGTACCGGGGAAGGATACGCATGTCGAAGCAGAAGACGTCGTCCCCGGGGATGGTGTTGACGTTGGGGACATTGGCTTCCTTGAGGGTCGGAGAGAGGGTCGTGCGGTCCGGATGGAACAGAGGATCCCGGGCGGTGAACACCGTCTTCTCGAGCTCGTGCACCCGGAGGGCCAGGTCGCAGGCGGCCAGGAAGGCGTTGGCTCCCTCGTCGGGGGTGGAACCGTGGCACTGCTTTCCCTTGGTGGAGACCTTGAGCCAGCAGATGTTCTTCTCGGCGATCTCGATCTCCGAGCCGTCCTTGTTCCCTCCGTCGGGTATTATTATGAGGTCGTCCTTCCGGAAGAGGTCGTGCTTGGCCAGGAGGTACTGGATGCCGAACTTGGACCCGCACTCCTCGTCCGCCACGAAGAGGAGCTTGACCGTGTGGGTCGGGACGATGCCGTTCTTCAGCAGGGCGAGGGCGGCGAATACGGAGCTCGTGAGGCCCTGCTGATTGTCCTCGGTCCCGCGCCCGTAGAGGCGGCCGTCCTTGAGGACCACCGTGAAGGGGTCGGTTTTCCACATGGAGCGGTCCCCCTCGGGCACCACGTCCAGATGGCTCATGATCCAGAGCCGGCCGGTATCGTCCCCGCCGGGGATGGTGGCGACGATGTTCGGCCGGAGCCCCCCGGGCACCCGTTCGTCCGGGGCGTCGAAACGCTCGATCTTCGTGATGCCGTTCCTGGCCAGCCAGGCCTGGAGGACCTCGGCCTTCTTCATTTCCCCCGTGCCCCCGGACTCCGGGGCCATGGAGGGAACGGCGGTCAGCAGGGATTCGAGTTCGACGATCCCGTCGACGGACGCTTCGATATGGGAAAAAACCTTGGACTTGTCGGACATGGGGGCTCCTTGTGTGCGGCGCACGGCGGTCGGAGCCTGCGCCGGGTGGTCTCGAGGGCTCCATACTACAACGGCGCGGGCGGGGAGTCTACGTTTTTCTCAGGACCGGAAGTACTCCGCGTCGGCCCGGGGAACCACGAAGGCGGTGACCGAGAACTCCGGCGTCAGCTGGTGGCCCTCCGTCACCCCCAGGCCGATCCGGTCCGCCCCCAGGAGGGCCAGCAGGTCCCCCTGGGCCTCCACCCCCGGGCAGCCGGGAAAGCCGAAGGAATACCGTTTCCCCGGGGATTCCGCGCCCGCCGCGGCGAGCTCCCGGCCTATCCGGGCGTGCAAGACTCCCGCCGCGGCCTCCGCCAGGGCGGCGGCAAGACCGTGGAGGCGGAAGTACTCCTCGTGGGCGCCCGCGGCACGCAGCTCCGCGGCGGCCCGGGACAGCTCCGGGCCGGCGGTGACCGCGAAGAAGGGAATGACCGGGACAGGACCCTCGAAGTACGCGGCCGCGGTCCGGCCCCTCCCCCCCCGCTCCACGGGGAAGCGAAACTCCCGGGCGGCCCCCCGGCCGTCCTCCACGGCCAGGAGCCCTCCGCCCCGGTGTTCGCAGGCGAAGTAGCCGTAGACCCCGGCGGCCCGGCAGAGACCCCGGGACCTCGCGAGTTCCACGGCGCGCTCGAAGGCTTCCCCGGCTTCGGCCTGCCGCGCCCGGCCGTAACCCCAGCGGACCTGGAGCAGGGTCCGCCGGTCCAGGGCCGAAAGAAGCTCCTCGAATCCGAGTCCCTCCGCGATCCGGGACCCGAGAAAGGGAGGTTCCCAGCCGGGCGGGGAGAGGGCGCCCGGGGCCGCCCCTCGCCTCGGGACGGCGGAGGGAGAATGGGCGGAACCGGCGGCCGCCCCGGCGAGGGGCCCCGCTTCCGCCGTCGGTCCCCGCTCCCCGGCCAGGACCCGCAGGGCCTCGAAGGCGTCCCCGCAGGCGCGCACCCGGCCGGGCCGCAGGGGCGCCAGCTCGGCTTCCACGAAGCGGGAATCCACGGCGGCCCCGCCCAGGAGGAGGAGGGCGTCCAGCCCCGCGTCCCGCAGCGCCAAGGCCGCCTTCCGCATCTCCTCGAGGCTCCGGGTCAGGAGGCCCGACAGCCCCAGGGCGTCCGCCCCCTCGGCGCGGACCGCGTCCACAAGCCGCTCCGTCCCTACGTCGGTCCCCAGGTCCACGACCCGATACCCCGAGCCCGCCAGGATCAGGCCGGTCAGGTTCTTCCCGATGTCGTGGAGGTCCCCCCGGACCGTGGCCATCACCACCGTGCCCCGGGGCGGTCCCGCGGACGCGGCCCCGGCGGCGAGTTCCCCGAGGGCGGCCTGGGCGGCCTCGGCGCTGCGCAGGACCCGGGGCAGGGGAAGGTCCCCCGCGGCGAAGCGAACCCCGACCTCGGACATGGCTGCCGCCACCCGGGAGGTGGCAGCGGCCGCCCCCGAGACCTCGGACCCGGGCTCCCCTGGAACCGTAGGAAGGACGGCCGTCTCCCGGGCGGCGAGGGAGGCTGCCCCGGCCTCGCCGCGCAGGATGGCTGCCCGCAGGCGGTCCGGCGGTGCCGCTCCGTCGGCTGCCGGCGCCGCGGGTTCCGCCTGTCCGGGCGCCCGGGCCAGGAGGGCGTCCAGGGCGGCGGCGCGGGCATCCGCGGAAACGCCGGCGGCTATCAGGGTTTCGACGGCGGCCCGGATATCGGGGTCAACGGCCTCGAGGGCCGGCAGGCCGGGGTCCAGGATGGCCGCGTCCAGCCCGGCCGTCCGGGCCGCGGCCAGAAGGACCGCGGTGACCGGAGGCCGCAGGGGCCGGGGCAGGCCGAAGGAGACGTTCCCCACCCCCAGGATCGTGGAGGAGCCGGGGCAGGCTTCTTTCACCCGGGGGATCGCCTCCAGGGTCCGGGCCGCCGCGCCTTCGAAGCCGCCGGTCTCGGAGGCCAGGGCGAAGGTCAGGCAGTCGAAGTACAGGTCCGCAGGCGCCAGGCCCTCCCGGAGGGCGAGGTCGTAGAGGGACCTGCAGATCCCGACCTTGTCGGAAACGGACCGCGCGGGACCCCGGCCGTCCAGAGCCAGGCAGACCACGGCGGCTCCGAAGCGCCGGGCAAGCCGGAAGACCCGGCGGGCCTTGTCCCTGTCCTCGAGGTTCGCGGAGTTGAGCAGGGGCCGGCCCCCGACGAGGGGCAGGGCAGCGGCCAGGACTTCGGGATCCGGGGAATCCAGGGACAGGGCCGCCCGGGCGCTCCCCGCCAGGCGCGCGGCCAGGGCGGACAGGTCCGCCGCCTCGTCCCGGCCCGGCCGGGCAAGATGGAGGTCCAGGGCATGGGCCTCCGATTCCTCCTGGGCCAGGGCGAGGACGGCCTGACCCTCCACGTCCCCGGCCAGGACCCGTTTTGCGAAGGCTGCGGAGCCCGCTGCGTTGGCCTTTTCCCCGACCCGGAGAAAGGGAGCCTGCGGGACGGACTCCCGGGGCCAGGCTTCGTAGAGGGAGGCCAGCCGGGGCCTCCGGGCGGGACGCCCGGACGGCCGGGGCCTGTCCGCCAGCAGGGCCGCCAGGGCACGGATATGGGAGGGTCCCGTTCCGCAGCAGCCCCCGGCCAGGGACACGCCGAAACGCCGGGCCAGGAGGGCCGTCTCCCGGGCGAAGTCCTCGGGGCCCATGGGATATACGGCCCGGCCGGATTCGAGGCGGGGCAGCCCCGCGTTGGGCATGAGGGACAGCGGCGCGGGGGAGACCCGGGCCAGGGTTTCCAGGGCCGCCGACAGTTCTCCGGGGCCGCCGGAGCAGTTCAAGCCCAGGGCCAGGGGGCGGTAGGGCGCGATGATGGCGGCCAAGGCTTCCATGCCCGTGCCGGTCAGCATCCGCCCCGAGGCGTCCACGGTGGCGGACACGATGAAGGGGACCTCCCGGCCCGCCTCGTCCTGGGCATCGGCCAGGGCCCCCAGGGCCGCCTTGATCTGCAGGGGGTCCTGGCAGGTCTCCACGAAGACCAGGTCCGCCCCGCCCTCCAGGAGGCCCGCCATCTGGGGCCGGTAGGACTCGACCAATTCAGCGTAGGTCGAAGCCCCCAGGCTGGGCGGGTCCTCCCCGGGGCCCGCGGAGCCCGCCACCCAGCGGGGGCGGCCGTCGGATTCCTCGGCACGGCGGGCGGCCCGCACCGCGGCCTCGCAGGCCGCCCGGTTCAGGGCCCGCGCCGTGCCGGCGGCTCCGGCCTTGGCCAGGGTCCGCTCGTTGGCCCCGAAGGTGGCGGTCTCCACGAGATCGGAGCCCGCGTCGAAATAAGCCCGGTGGAGGTCTTCCACGATCCCGGGAGCCTCCAGGGGAAGAAAGGCCGCGGAGCGCCCCGGAGCGAGTTCCTCCAGGGCCGTGCCCGTGGATCCGTCGGCCAGGAGGATCCGATTCCCGAAAACCGCCCGGATGTCCCGGGCCGGAGTTCTATTTCCGCCGCTCATCCCAAGCCTCCCCCGGACGCGGCCGATCCCCGGAACCGGGCGGCCCCGGGCCCGCCGAAGACGGCGTCCAGGACATCCCGGGTGGCTCCTCCCCGGCCCATGGTGAAGAAGTGCAGGGCCGGCGCCCCGCCCGAAAGGAGGTCCCCCGCAAGCTTCGCGGCCGCCCGGATGCCCGTCCGGCGCTCCTCTTCCGGGGTTCTCGCATCCTCCAGGTCCCGGAGGAGAGAATCCGGCAGGTCCACGAAGAAATTCCGGGGCACCCCGGCCGCCTGGGAAGCCCGGGTCAGGGGCTTGATCCCCGGGATCACGGGCACGGCGATTCCGGCCTCCCGAAGGGCGGAGACGAACTCGAAGTACGGGCGCGGGTCGAAGACCATCTGGGTGACGATGTAGGATGCGCCGGCGTCCACCTTCTCCTTGAGCCTCCGGAGGTCCGCGGCCTTGTTGGGGGAGGCGAAGTGCTTCTCCGGGTACCCCGCCACCCCGATCCGGAAGTCCGTGGGCTTCCCGGGATCCCCCGGGGGGAGGTACTCCCCCCGGTTGAGGGCGGCCACGTGGGCCACGAGGTCCGCCGCGCAGGCATAGCCGCGGCTCGGGGAGGCGGAGCCGGACTCGGCGTCCCCCGGATCCCGGTAGTGGCGGTCGTCGCCCCGCACCACGAAGAGCTCCCGGAACCCCGCATAATGCAGGTCGATGAGGAGGTCCTCCATGGCGTACCGGTCCGTTCCCCGCGAGACCAGGTGGGGCACCGCGCGCACCTTGAAGGCCGACTGCAGGGCCAGGGCCGTGCCGAGGGTGCCCGGCTTGGACCGCGGCCCGGACCGGGCGAATCCGCCCCCGGGCAGGGGCGCCCCGTCCGGGGGGCCCGCGGGGTGGTCGGTGACGCTGACCTTGGAGGGCCCGTAGGGCAGGAGGGTCTCCACAGCCGCGAAAAGATCCTCCAGGCCCGCTCCCCGGGCGGGAGGGACCACCTCGATGGAAAAGATGCCCTCCGCCTTGACGGCAGCCGGTTCCAGCCCGCTCATCCCGCCTCCCCCGCGCGGGCCGCCGTCCGCGCCTTCGGTACCGCCTCACCCGGCCGACTGTCCAGGAACCCCCCGCCCTCGTCCCGGGCCGGGGCCAGGGGGACCAGCTCCAGATCCCCCGCGCACCCGAAGGCCGAGCCGGCAACCAGGGCTATGCCCAGTACGCCCTCGGACCTGCGGGCCAGCTCCAGGGCGCCCTGGATGTCCGCCGCCGAGCCGACCCGGTTCCCGAAGGCCGTGGCGAAGGCGTCCGCCAGGGCCGCGTCCCGGGCCAGGACCGCGCAGGCGTCCGCCCGGCCCGCGCTGTAGGAGGGTCCCACCCGGCCCGCGCTGGCCGCGAGCCCCCGGTACTCTCCGCCCCGGACCCGCAGGCCCAGCTTGCCGGACAGGGGCGAGGAGCCGGCCAGGAGGGCGACGGTTACCTCATCCTCCCCGCTCAGGGCGATATCCCCCCCGTTCTCCACCGCGACCTCCCGGCAGCTACGGGCCCCCAGCAGGAACCGGGCTACGGCGTCGGAAAACGCCCCCGCCACGGCGGCCATGGGCCCGACCCCCGCCGCCGAGGATGCCGAGAGCATGGCGGAGGCGATCCCGGGCGCCCGGGGGTCCGGCCGCAGGGGTTCGAAGGACGAGAGGAATTCCGGACGGTCCCGGATGTAGGCCTCCAGACGCGTCCGCAGCTCGATCACCCGCTCCAGGACCTCGGACCGGAGGGAGGGCCGGAAGGAGAGACGGTCCACACCGACCCAGAGGTCCGTCTCCCGGTACCGCACCGGAAAGTACTCCCAGCGCTCCGAAGCCGCCCGGGCGCGATAGGTCCTAGGCTGGTACACGGACGACCTTCCCGGCCGCGGACCCGGCGGACGCTCCCGCAGCCCTCCCGACCGCAGGGTTCCCGAGGGCACCCCGGGGGCAGGCCGCGAAACAGGCCCCGCAGCCGTCGCAGAGGGCCGGCTCATACCGGAGCCTCCAATCCGGAGCCCCGATAACCAAGGCGCCCCGGGGGCAATGGGCCGCGCAGGACCCGCAGTCCACGCAGAGGGCAGTACGGTACCCGGCGCGGCCCAGACCCGCCCGGTCTTCGGCTGCGGCGGGCACGGCAAACGGCTTCCGCTCCGCCAGGCCCCGGGGCGACCGATGTCCCGGCAGGGCTTCCAGGGGGGCTTCCAGGGGGAAGCGGCCCGAGAGCACCCTTTCCTTCAGGACCTCCGCCAGGCGCCGGGCCTTGGCCAGGCTCGACTGGCTGGAGGTACGGGCGCGGCGCCCGCCGAGCTCCACGCTCCCCGATCGGAGCTCCGCGTAGGTGTAACGGCCCACCACGGGCTTGCCGGGCCGGGAGTAGTCCCGGGCGTCCGTCTCGATATCCCCGTCCCGGACCGAGAGGCGGCGGGCCAGGTCCTCGTCCAGGACCGGGATGGGCAGGCCCAGGCCGACGAAGAGGCTGATCCCGTAGCCGTCGTACCGGGCGGCGGCCAGGAACTCGCCGTCCGCTTCCTTGAGGTCCGCCCAGAGGGCAAGGGTCCTCGCCCCGGACAGGGGAAGACCGGACCGGCCGGCTTCCCGCTGGTCGCAGTACTGGGTGCCCGGACCCACCACCCTCCCCCGGGCTCCGCAGAGGAAGACCGGGGTCCCCACGCCCACGGTCCGGCACTCGGGGTCGTTCAGGAGGGGAGAAAGCTCCCCGGAGGTGGAGTACGAGACGCTTGCGTATTCCGGCTCCAGCACTCCCATGTAGGTGCGCAGGGGCCGGTCGGACCCGTTTGCCGCGGCCCCGTAATTCTGATAGCCGTTGCGGGGGTTGAAGAACCAGGCCTCGTTGAGCCTGTCCAGGGAAACCGTGGTATCCATGGACGTGCGGGGGTAGCAGTCCGTGCCCTTCCCCCGGGCCGAAAGCCGGACTTCCTCGCCCCGCACCAGGGCCTCGATGACGTGGGCGCCGCCGTACCCCGGGTCGGCCGGGTCCTCGGCGGTGACGCCCAGGTAGGCGTCCACAGCGGCCAAGCCCTCGTAGGCGGGCACCCCGTTCAGGGAAATCTCCTCCATCCGGATGGGCGGGTCCGAGTGCCCGAAGTTCAGGAACACCCCGCTGGAGCACATGGGGGCGAAGGTGGCCGTGGTCACCACATCCACTTCCCGGACGAGGTCGGCGGGATCCAGGTTCCGGGCGAGGTCCTTGAACTCCATGGCCGTCAGCACAACCGCGTCGCCGCGGGAAAGCCTGTCGTTTATCTCTTCGTAGGTCTTGGCCTGCATACATATCTCCCGGCATGCCCGACGGCTCCGGCCGCGCGGACCCGTCGTACGGGAACGCGCCGGGTCCGGGCCGGGGCGAAGGAATACGGCACTGCGCGGAGTCGCCGCGCGGTAACCGGTGTTGTCGACGGTATCGTTCGGGTGGTTCGGCCCGGGCGTCGTCCCTTCCCGCGTCGACGGGTCGGAACCGATGAAGTCCTAGGACGCCCGGGGCGTCACATCATCATGCCGGGGAGGAAGGCGGGGCGCATGGGGCGGGAGAGGAGGAGGGCAGAGGGTGCGGAGCGATCGGCGCGGCTCTGCGATCTGTTCACGGGAACCTCCCTTCCGGGGCCGACGGGCCGTGGACGGCGCGCTGGCAGGCGCGGCCGTTTCAGCCTTTGAAAGCCTCGGACAGGCAGACTATAACGGTTTCTGTCGGGAGATGCAATAGCGCGGGCCGATTCGCGGCCCGCGGCGCCGAAGCCCGGGGCTTCGGCGAAATCTACAAAGCTTGTTCCGGTACCGTCCACCGTCCACCGTCCACCGTTCATCGACTCCAGTCTATGAACTGCTCCGTCTTGGGTTTCTGGCACCCGGGGCAGAAGAAGGAGTCGAAGCCCAGGACCCCGGCTTTTCGGATGACGGTCCCGCACACCGGGCAGGGCGAGCCAGCCCGGTTCCGCACCCGCATGTGGTCCCGAACCTTGTCCTCCGTGGGCCGTCCGGCCCCGGCCACCTCGGAGATCCCCCAGGCCAGGACCTCCCGGATCGCGGAGTAGAACGCGTCCTTCTCCTCCGGGGAAAGCCGGCTGCAGGGAGACTTTGGGTGGATCCGGGCGGAGAAGAGGATCTCGTCGGCGTAGGCGTTGCCCACCGCGGAAAGCTTCGTCTGGTCCATCAGGAAGACCCGGGCCTGCCTCCGCTCCCTGGCGATCAGGCGGAGGAAAACCTCCCGGTCGAAGTCCGGCCCCGTCAGGTCCACCCCCTGGGAGAGATACCCCGGGATGGCCTCGTACCCGCCGGGCTCGCAGAGGTAGACCTTGCCCATGTTCTTCTCGTCCCCGTACTCGAAACGGGTCCCGTCGTCCAGGTCCAGGGCGAAGCGGCGGGCCGCCAGGGGCTTTTCAACTCCCGGGACGACGCGCACCCGGCCCGCCAGCATCAGGTGCATCACAAGGTCGTGCCGCCCCAGGGTGAACTTCAGGAAGGGCCCCCGCCGTTCCAGGGCCGAGAAGGAGTCCCCGGCCAGAAGTTCCCCGAAATCCCCGGGCACCAGGATCCGGAGGACCGTCGGATTTCCCACCGCCGCCTTGAGCACCCGCCGCCCCAGGAGGGTCGGCCGGAGGCGCTCGACGATGTAGACCAGGTCGGGAAGCTCGGGCATGGGGAAGAGTGTAAACGGTAAACGGAGGACAGTAAACGGGAATGACGCCGTCGGCGGTCAGCGATGAGGCTCTGGCGTGATAAGTATCCGGAGTCTGTATCCACTTCCGTTAACTGTTCACTGTTCCCTGTTCTCCCCTTGTCGCCGGAGTTGCACGGGAAGGCCTGCGGGCCTACACTCAAAGCTGGTGAAGGGGGGACGATGAAACGAGCCATCGTATTCATAGCCAACGGGACCGAGGAGGTCGAGGCGATCACGCCGATCGACTACCTTCGGCGGGCGGGGGTCGAGGTCGTGGTAGCCGGCATCGGCGAGCGGGACCTGATGGGGGCCCACGACATACGCCTGACCGCGGACCTGGCGGGGGAGGACGCCGAGGGCCCCTTCGACTGCGTGGTCGTGCCCGGAGGTCGGGGCTGCGAGGCCATAGGAAAGGACGAAACCGCCCGGGACAGATCGGAAGA
>JBFZER010000067.1:0-8848 GCA_041306765.1 Spirochaetota bacterium
TCCGATCTTCTTGTTCATCCATCAATAATCATGTAAATCCTGTTGGATTTATGAAGTGAACCAAGATTTCAATGCAGTGGACCAGCGACGGTCCGTTGACCAAGGGGCCTGAAACCCGTATAATCCCCAAGCTCATACAGTGAATCCGAAGGCGGCCCGGCGGGGACGGAAGATCCCGAGGGCGGCCTGCCAATAGCAAGGAGCATTTCGCCATGAAACGCACGTACCAGCCCAGCCGGACCCGGCGGGTCCGCAAATTCGGCTTCCGGGCCCGCATGAAGTCCGTGGGCGGCCGGCTCGTCCTCAAGCGCCGCCGGGCCAAGGGGCGCACCAAGCTGAGCATCTCCGACGAAGGCAAGAAGTACTGATCCCGTGGGGAATGATGCCGGCTTGGCGGGGCGCTGTACCTTCCGGAAGCGCGAACGCCTCCGCGAACGACCAGATATAGACAGGGCCTTCGAGAAGGGAACCCGGTTTTCGGTGAAAGGCATGCGCCTTCATGTCGTTCCGAACGGAACGGCCGCCGTCCGGGCCCTTTTCGTTCCCGTACGCAAGTACGGAAACGCGGTCCTCCGCAACCGGGCCCGACGCCTGGTTTCGGAGGCCTACCGCCGAACGAAATCCCTCGTCGCCCCCGGCCGCGATCTGGTCTTCGTGCTGTTCCCCGGCACCGATTCCTTCGAAGCTCGATCGGGTCAGGTGGAGCGGGTGCTCCGCCTGGCGGGCGTGATGCCCGGGGGAGCATGCGAGCTGTCCTATCGGCGGTCTTGATCGGCCTCATCCGGTTCTACCGGGCCGTCATCTCTCCGCTCAAACCGCCGTCCTGCCGCTTCTATCCCACCTGTTCCGAATACGCGCTGGAAGCTGTACGAAAGCACGGGCCCCTGAAGGGTACCGGTCTGGCCGTACGCCGCATCCTGCGTTGCCACCCCATGAACCCCGGAGGCTTTGACCCAGTACCATGATGAACGAAAACCAACCCGACAAGGCGTTCGATTCCAAGACGATCCTGGCCATCGTCCTCTCCGTCCTCGTGATGGCGGGGGGGACCTGGATACAGCAGAAATTCTGGCCCCGAGAGGCGGTTCCCGCCCCCCAGCCGGCGGCCCAGCCCGCGGCGACCCAGGCCGCTTCTCCGGCCCTGACGGCGGTCCAGCCCCAGACCGGGGCCGCGGCGCCGGTGCTCGCGCCGGCGGAATTCGAGACCCCCGCCGCCGAGGCCACCTATTCGGTCAAGACGGACGTGATGGAGGCGGTGTTCACCAACCGCGGAGGGGAGCTCGTCTCCCTGCGGCTTCCCCGGCACGCGGACAAGGACGGGGTGGTGGAGCTGATCGACGCCCCCCGCGCGGAGGCCCGCGCCTTCGCCCTGGCCCTGGGAGGGCCCAACGCTACTCTCCTCCGGGAACTCATGAACTACCGCCGCATCGACGACCGGACCGTGGAGTTCTGGAGGACCTTCCTGCCCGCAAACGGGGGAACCGACCCGTTCACCCTCCGCAAGCGCTACACCTTCGCGCCCGGGGAGTACATGTTCCGGCTGGAAATCGTCCTGGAGAACTCGGTCAACGACGTCCTGCCCCTGACGGCGGACGGCTTCGCCTACACCCTGAGCTACGGCCCCCGCATCGGTCCCACGATCCACGAGGGAGGGCGCTACGCGGACTTCCGCAAGTTCGTGGCCCTGGAAAACGGCAAGCGGAAAAACATCAACCCCAAGGGCGGAACGGAGACCACGGATCGACGGGCCGCCTGGAATGCGGTGGCCGGCAAGTACTTCACCCTGATCGTCCTGCCCGACGCCACCCAGTACACGACCACCTACCGGTCCCACCTGATCGACGGCAAGACCGACCTCTCCTCCCTGGCCTTCTCCCGGCCCGCCGTCAAGTCCAGCCGGCAGACGGATATCTTCCACGTCTACTTCGGACCCAAGGTTTCCCGGGAACTGGTCCGCTATGACGACGCCGCCAGGAACGCCTTCGGGCGCAGCGGGGACAAGCTGGAGGAGGTGATGGAGGGGGGCAACATCCTGGGATGGCTCGAAGCCATCCTGAAGGTGGGCCTGAACTTCTTCTACGGCCTCATCCCGAACTACGGGATCGCGATCATCCTCCTGACCATCCTGACCAAGGTCCTGATGTACCCGATCACGGCCAAGGGCTCCCAGGGCACGGCGCGCATGCAGGAGCTCCAGCCCAAGATCCAGGAAATCCAGGCCAAGTACAAGAACAATCCCCAGAAGATGAACCAGGAGATGGCGGAGTTCTACAAGCGGGAGGGCTACAACCCCATGTCGGGCTGCCTGCCCCTGCTGATCCAGTTCCCCATCTTCATAGCGATGTACAACCTCTTCAACAACCACTTCGACCTCCGGGGCGCCAGCTTCATAGCGGGGTGGATCTCCGACCTCTCCCAGCCGGAAGCCCTGTACAAGTTCGCCCAGCCGATCAACCTGGTGATCTGGAAGATGAGCGCCATCCGGGGCCTGCCGGTCATCTACGTGGCCAGCCAGCTGCTCTACGGCAAGTTCACCCAGCAGCCCCAGTCGGGCGGACAGAGCGCCAGCCAGATGAAGCTCATGATGTACGGCATGCCGATCATGTTCTTCTTCATCCTCTACGACGTGCCGTCCGGCCTCCTGGTGTACTGGATCGTCTCGAATGTCCTGACCATCGGCCAACAGGCTGTCACCAACCGGATCAGCCACAAGAAGAAGCTGGCGGCGGCCGCGGCTGCCCCCGCCCCCGTGCTCGCCCCGGTCAAGGGCCGCAAGGGCAAGGGGAGGTAACAATATGGTGTATGAATTCGAGGGGAGGACCGAGAAGGAAGCGATCGACGTAGCGGCCGCGGAGCTCGGGCTGGCCCGGGATGAGTTCGATGTCGAGATCCTTGAGAGCCAGTCCGGCGGTCTCTTCAAGAAGGGCAAGGTCCGGCTGCGGATCCATGTCCATTCCAACGCCCGGCCGGCTCCGATCTCCGAGGCCGCCGCGGCCCAGGCCGCGGGGAAGCCGATCCCGGAGCCCCGGTACGACCGACAGGGACGCGGACCCCGGGAGCGGTCCGACGAGAACCGTTCCGAGAGGCGCCCTCCGGCGCCCCCCGAAACTCCCCGGGAGCAGGCTCCCCGGGCCGTTGCGGCGGATCCCGCCGGAGCGGACGAGTTCGAGGCAAAGATCCTGGAGTTCGTGAAGACCACGGTGGAGAAGATGGGATACGCCTGCGAGGTGGCCGTCCTTTTCCGGGAGGACAAGAAGCTGGGCGTCCGGCTGGACAGCGAGCATGCCTCCATCCTGATCGGCAAGAAGGGCAAGAACCTGGACGCCCTCCAGCTCCTGGTCAACGTCTACGGGGGCCGTCTGGGCCGGGAGGATCTCCGGATCGTCATTGATTCCGAGAACTACCGCATACGCCGGGAGGAAGCCCTGGTCAAGCTGGCCTACGAAACCGCGGAGAAGGTGCGCCGATCCCGGGGTTCCCTGCTCCTGGAACCGATGAACCCCTTCGAGCGGCGAATCATCCACACGACCCTCAACGATATCGTGGACGTCGAGACGAAGAGCGAGGGCGAGGGACTGTACAAGCAGGTCCGGGTCCTCTGGAAGGGTGCCAAGCGCTGATCCGGAGGAAACAGGCTCGATATTCTCCCGAACCTGCGGTACCATAAGGCCGGAGGGCGCGGACACCGGGAATCGTACCGATACCGCCCGTCTCCGGTTCGGTTAGGGGGATTCCCATGGGCATCCTGTCCGCGATCCGAAAGAAGACCCGCCCGGAAGCCGGCGCCCGATCGGGCGCCGGGAACGAGAGCGCCCGCCGCAATGCCTTCGACGAACTGTCCCGGGCCGCCGCGCTCCTGTCCGCCGGGACGGACTTCGAGGAACTCGAATCCGTCCTGGTAGAGCAGACCTGCGACATCACCCGCTCCGACCTCGCTGCCCTCTACCTCTACACCGGGGATCCCCGGGATTCGAAGACGCCCCTCCGCCTCTCGTATAAACGGGGACCCTGGCCCGTGCCCGCCGCCCTGGCCCGGTCCGGGGAGGCCGTCGCCTTCCTGGAAGATTGCAATGAGGCCGCTGTCCTGAACCGCCGACGCACCTGCCCCCTGGAGGGGATCCTTCTGCATCCGGACATGGTCTCCGGCATGGCCCTTCCCGTGGCGGTACCCAAGGCGGGGGTGGGAGTCCTGTTCGTGAACGCCCGGAATGAAAATCATTACGACCGGGTCCGGATGAACTTCCTCGGATCGTTCTGCGCCCTTGCCGCGGGCATGCTCCGGAGCGCCCGACTTTTCAAGGAACTCAAGGAGCATGCGGCGGTCATCGAGTCCCTGGAGCGGTACCAGGAAAGCGTCTTTTCCTCCATGACCAACCTGCTTCTGACCACGGAGCGCGACGGCTCGGTCCGCTACTTCAACGACGAAGCCGCCCGGGCCTTCGACCTGAGCGAGGAGGACGTCGGCAAGCCCCTGACCGACCTGCTGGGTCCCCGGGTGGACGCCAAGATCCTCCGGGCCGTGGAGGACACTCTGTCCCGGGGATCCACGATCCTGGGGGTGGAGGGGATCGCCGCCGGATCCCGGGGGGAGCTCGATTTCTCCCTGAACCTGTCCCCGATCCGGGGGAAACGCTCGGACCGTCACGACGGCCTCACCCTTCTTTTTACGGACCAGAGCCGGGAGCGCGCCCTCAAGGAAAAGATGAACGTGGTCGTCGAGGAGCGCCGGGTCATCAAGGACATGTTCAGCCGCTACCTGTCCAGCGAGGTCGTCAAGCACCTCATGGAGTCGCCGGACCAGATCCGGCTGGGCGGGGCGGGCAAGAAGGCCACGGTCTTCTTCGCGGACATCCGCGGCTACACCTCCTTCTCCGAGGGTCGTACCCCGGAGTACATCGTGGAAGTCCTGAACGACTATTTCTCCCAGGCGGTGGAGGTGGTGCTCAAGTACAAGGGCTTCATCGACAAATTCATCGGGGACTGCATCATGGCCGCCTGGGGGGTGCCGATGACCAGCGAGGCGGAGGACGCGGTGAACGCCGTCTCCTGCGCCCTGGATATCCAGAAGCTGATCGAGGACCCGAAGCGGACCTTCTTCCGGGGAGAGGCGGAACATCTCCGGGTGGGCATCGGCATGCACACCGGATACCTGGTGGCGGGCAACCTGGGCTCCTCCCGGAGGATGAACTATTCGGTTATCGGGGACACGGTCAACGTTGCGGCCCGTCTGGAAGGGGTCGCCAAGGCCGGCGAGGTGATCATCACCGAGGACACCCGGAGCCTGCTGGGAAGCGCCTTCCAGCTGGAGGAGCGGGAACCCGTCAAGGTTAAGGGAAAGGTCGAACCCATACATATCTACCGGGCCCTCAAGCGCCGCTGAAATCCGGAGGAGCAACATGGAACGTATCGTCGGTTTCGTCGCCGGGATATCCACGGGAACCTGGATCGCCGCGGGCATCGCCGCTGCCGCCGCAGCTGCCGCGGTCCTGGCCCTCCTGGCGCAAATGAGGTTCCGCCGCTTCGTGCGGACCGCGGCCCTGGATCCCGCCGCCCTGGGCGGCCGCGGGCTTTCCCCGGGGACCCAGGTCCTACGGGAGCGGTATGTGCTCCGGCGAGCCCGGGGCGGCTTCCGCGGCAAGCCGGGCCCCTACCCCCGGCTTCCCGAGACCCTCGGCTTCGGGAAGAGGTGGATGGCGGCCCTGGAGCGGGGCGGCGACCGCCGCATCCTGTCCCGGGTCCTGGAATTCCTTCCGGACACCGGACTGTTCGCGTGTTTCCGGGCGGCCCTTCGGAAGGAATCCCTCGGACGGCAGCTGCTGGAGTGGACCGGAACGGAGGCCGGGGCCTTCGCCCTGCGCCGCATCGCCCTGTCCGGCCCGGGTCGGGATTTCGACGGCCCCGCGGCGAGAGTCCTCCTGTCGGAACGGATGGACGAGGTGCGGGAGCTTCTGGGGGATCCCGAATGGGCGGTCCGGGTATTCGCGGTCCGGGTTCTTCTGGGAGCGAAAGACGAGCGGACGGAACGGAGCCTTCGAGGCTGCCTGGCGGATCCCCATCCCCTGGTGCGCAGGCTCCTGGTGGAGGGCTGGGAAACCTCGGACCGGAAAGGGTTCTACGGGGAGCTGTACAAGCTCCTGGTTTCCGATCCGGGCCTGGAGGTCCGGCAGGCGGCCAAGGCCCGGATACGGAAGGATTTCTCCGCTCTGTATGTCCCTGATCTCGGCTCCCTGGAGCCCGAGCAGGTCCTGCATACCCTGGAACTCCTCGACCCCGGGGATCCCGCGGACGAGGGAATCGCCTTCAAGTACCTGGAGACGGGAACGCCGGAGGAACGCCTGGCTTCGGCGGAGTGCCTCCAGGCTAGCGGAGCCCTGGCCCGGGTCTTCGAGACGGTTGAAATGGGGGACGCCGAGGAGCTGGAGCGCAGGTTCCGTCTGCTGGACGCCGCGGCGGAACTGCAGGTGACGGGCTTCCTGTCCCGGGTGGAGACGATCGAGAGCGACGGATCCTTCCACCTGGCCGCCCGGCTGCTGGCCCGGGCGGGGGGCCGGAAGCTCATCGCGACCCTTGTCCGAAGGTGGTTCGCCCGCATGGGTTCCCCGCCCTACACTCCGGAGCGGCTGGGCATCTACGATCTCGTCCTTGCCGCGTCCCGGGCCCGGGGAGGGGAAGACGCCTGCGAACTGGTCGTGGGCGAGCTCGACGCCCGGAGGGCCCAGCCGGAACTGGCGGCGAGCATCCTGATGTCCCTGGAAGGCAACCAGGGCCCCTGCGTCTTCCCGGCCCTGCAGGGCCTTTTCCTGGATCCGACCTTCGAGCTCCGCGCCCAGCTACGGGCGGCCCTCCTGGGCCAACCCCGGGAGCAGGTGGTTCCCCTGGCCCTGTCCCTGGTGCGGGCGGACAGGATCTCCCTTCCCCGGATCGTGCGGAAGGACGCCCTCTACCTGATCGGCGAGATGAAGCTGACCGGAGCCCTGCAGCGGGCCCTGGAATCCCTTCCCCTCCTGGACGCCGAGGAGATCTCGGACTTTGCCCCGGTGCTCGCGGGGGCGGACATGAAGGCCTTCGAGAGGAAAGCCCGGGTGATCCTGGACGGCGTGGACGCCCCCACCCGAGCCGCGCTGATCGCAGCCCTGCCGGCAGCCGGTTCCAAGGCCTTCCTTTCGGACGTGAAGGCCGCCCTGCGGGACGCGGACCCGGACGTGCGGGTGGCGGCCGCCCGGGCCCTTGCGGGTTTCCACGAGGGTAAGGCCCTGGCTTCCGGGGGGCTCGAGCTCCTTCGGGATCCCGTGGAGAGGGTCCGGGTCGCGGCTTCCGCCGCCCTGGCCACGGAGGGCGGTTCCGCGGTGCTGAATGGCCTCCGATCCGTGCTGGACGACGCCAACGAGGTGGACGAGGTGAAGCGTTCCCTGGTCGCGGGACTGGGCCGGGCCTCGGACGCCGGAAGCCTGGACCTCCTGGCGGATGCACTCGGGGAGAAGGAGGGGCTTCGCGAGGAACTCTTCGCGGCCCTTTCGTCCCGGGTATCCAAGCGGGACCTTGAGCGGGCGGTGGAGAGGTTCAAGGACGCCACGGGCGACCTCAAGCCTCTCCTGTCGGAGGCTTTCCGCCGAATGGGCGAGGCCGGGGAGCGGACGATGGCGGGACTCCTGGAGGAGGATATCGCCTCCCTGAAGCCCTATATCGTACAGGTGCTGGAAGCCCGGGGGTACGTGGAGGCCCGGATCCAGGAGCTCAAGCACCGGGACCCGAAGGTCCGCCGGGACGCGGCCGCCGCGCTCTCCCTCGTGGGGAGCCTTCCGGCCTTCCGGGGCATCGTTCTGGCCGCCCGGGATCCCGACCCGGAGGTCCGCGTGGCCGTTGCCCGGGCCCTGGAGCGGCTGGCCGGCCCCGAGGGCGCCACCCTCCTGGCCGAGCTCGAGGCGGATCCGAATCCGAGAGTCCGGAAGTACGTGTTGTGGGCCCTGGAGCGGGTGAAGGCGAAGAACCTCTGATGCGCGCAGGGCGGGGGAGGATGGATTGAAGATGACGAGAAGATTGTGCCTGCTTTCCCTGGTCCTTCTGGCGGCGCCAGTCTGGGCCCAGATTCAGAAACCGACCGCCGAGATACGCCGCTTCCAGGTGGAAGCCCTGACGCTCCGGGACGTGACCTTCCTGTTCGAGCTGGCCGTGAAGAATCCCTACCCCGTGGATCTCTCCTTTTCGGGCATGAGCCTGGACTTCTCCGTGGAAGGCGCCAAGGTCTTCTCGGCCCAGAGCCAGGGGGGATTCAAGGTCGCCGCGAAGAAGGAGAAATCCAACACCTTCACGGTGACCCTGGCATACGACGCGGTCATAAAGCTGGTGAAGGATTATGCGGCCAAGGAGTGGCTGAACACCGTGATCGACGGCGTCCTGGTGATTCCCCTGCCGAAACTGCCGGGTCTGCCGAAGGACGTCCGGTTCACCTACAAGCTGGAGAAGAAAATTCCCGCGTTAAAGCCCCACGTGGCGCTGGTCGGGTTCACGGTCAAACCGCCCACGGCGGCCCAGGTCTCCCAAGCTATCGCCAAGGCCGGCAAGAAGGCGGACCCCGCCAAGGTCCAGAAGGTCTTTGCGGATGTGCTTGCGGGAAAGAAGCCGGAGTCTCCCGTCATTGACCCCGCGGAGCTGGACGTACCGCTCTCGGTGAGCTTCACGCTGGAGATCCGGAACGACGCCAAGGGCGCCCTGTCCTTCCAGAAGCTGGGATACGAGCTGTTCGTCAACGGGGAGTCCCTGGTGCTGGGCGACAGCACCGGCGTGGTCCGGGAGGGCTCCCGGACCCTGGTGACGGTGACCAACACCTTCAGCTCCAAGAAGCTGTCCA
>JBFZER010000068.1:0-6427 GCA_041306765.1 Spirochaetota bacterium
GGTATATAGAGGACGTCGTAACGCTCCATCCGGTATTCGCGCCCCTCGACGACGACGCTCGCCGGCCCGGCGAGGTTGAAGGCCAGGCTCTCCTCGCGCTTGTGGCAGAGACTGGTTGAACGGGCGTCGACGATGTCGAGCTCGGCCAAGGACAGAAGCTCGAGGTTCGAATCGCGCTGGTTGAAAATCTCGCGCAGGAAGGACCGGCTGTTCCGCGCGTGAAAAAGTTTGCCATCTTTTGTTGCCATCTCCGCTCCTATATGTTAAAGTCTTTAACATATTCTAGCACGTACATCCGGCTTGCGCAAGCGGAGACCCGCAGCCCCGCGCCGGAATGCGCATGAGGATAGCGCCGGTTTACCGGGGCGGGAGGGACATGCTAGGGTTCCTGTCGCCCCTGAAGGCCGGACGCGCCTGCGCGCGAGGAGGATTCATGGACTGCTTCGCGGCGCCGCGGTCAGGCGGCCGGGCATGACGCCCCGAGGTCTCAGCGCCGTCGACGTGCGGATGCGCAACCGGGCCGGTCTCCTCCGCCTCATCCATAGCCACGGGGCGATTGCCCGCAACGACCTGGCCCGCAGCCTGGGCCTAACCCGCGCCTCGGTCACGATCCTCGCCAACGAGCTGCTCGACGAGGGGCTCATCGTCGAGGCGGGCTCTTCGGGCGGGATCGGCAAGGTCGGCCGGAGGAAGATATTCCTCCGGATCCGCCCGGAGGCGGGAAAGCTCCTCGGCGTCGGAATAGATGCCGAGCGGATGCAGGTTTTAATCGCCGACCTCGCCGGCTCCGTCGTCGCGGTTCGGAACCTGCCCTCCCCCGCCGCCCGTCTCGGGAAGGAGCGCGAGCCCGGTCCCGCCCTCGTTCGGGCCGTCGCCGAGGCCGCCGCGGAGCTTCTCGGGGGAAGGGCCCCGGTCGAGGCTGGAGTCCTGGGCGCCGGCCTCGGTGTGACTGGCCGTGTCGACGCGCGCAGCGGTATTTCCTTACGGGAACCTCGCTTATGGGAGGGATCGGTGCCCCTCGCCGACCCCCTCGCCGCGGCCCTCGGCCTTCCCTCGGCCGTCGACAACAACGTGCGCTCCCTCGCGCTCGCCGAACTCCTCCTCACCGACGCCCGGCGCTCCCCGCCCGAAGGCCTCCTTTTCATCAAGTACGGGCCGGGCGTCGGCGGCGCCTGGACGACGGGAGGGGCGCCCTGGGCCGGGGCCCACTACCGGGCAGGCGAGATCGGCCACACCCTCGTCGAGACCGAGGGTCCGCCCTGCCCCTACTGCGGCCGCCGCGGCTGCCTCGAGTCCCTGGTCTCCGCCCGCGCCCTCGGCAAGGCCCTCGGCCGGAGCGGGGCGCGGATCGAGGAACTCTGCGCCGAGCTGGCGGCCATGGACCCCGAGGCCTACGCCCTCCTGGCGGGCCGCTTCGCCCGCGCCCTCGGCAACGCCATCGAGCTCTGCGATCCGGGAGTCGTTGCCCTCTATGGAGCCCCCTTCAAGGACCCGGGCCTCTTCGCGGAGATATCGCGCCGCATCGAGTTCAACGACCGCCCCTGCGAGATACGGCGCTCCGGCCTCGACACCGAGCTGCCCGCCCTCGGGGGCGCCGCCCTCGCCCTCGATCGCTTCCTCGATACCGGGGGGATCAGGGGGCAGATCTAAGCTATATTTGTTAAAGATTTTAACGAATTGCTATTGGCAACAGTCACGGGCTAGCGGGCAGGGAACGCAAGGAGCGGGCATGGATCTGGAACGAAAGAGCTTCGGAACTCTGGCGACCGGTGAGGATGTGGACCTTTTTGTCCTGTCATCCCCGGACCTGACCCTCGGGCTCTGTACCTACGGCGCGACCCTGCTGTCCCTGCGGGTTCCCGCCCGGAGCGGGCGGCGGGATGACGTTCTTCTGGGCTTCTCCACCCTGGGCCCCTACACCCGCAAGCACCCTTACTTCGGCTCCACCATCGGCCGCTGCGCCAACCGGATCGCCCGGGGCAGGTTCGAGCTGGACGGGAAGGAGTACGTCCTGGCGCGCAACAACGGCCCGAACTCCCTGCACGGGGGCATGAAGGGCTTCGATAAGCAGCTCTGGTCCGCGGAGGCCTACCGGGAGAGCGGCGGCGTCTTCGTGCGCCTGATCCTCGAAAGCCCGGACGGGGACGAGGGTTACCCCGGCACGATGCGGGCGGCGGTGACCTTCGGCCTGTCAGGGGACAACCTAGTATCCGCCCTCTATGAGGCCGAGCTGGACGCCCCCTGCCCGGTCAACCTCACCAATCATTCCTACTTTAACCTTGCGGGAGAGGGCCGCGCGGACGTCCTGGACCACGAGGCGGAAATCCACGCCTCCGCCTACCTCCCCGTGGACGAGACCCTCATCCCCACCGGCGAGCTTGCCCCTGTTGAAGGCACGCCCTTCGACTTCCGGACCTCCAAGACCATAAGGCTCGATCTGGGAAAGGCGGGCGCCGGATACGATCACTGCTTCGTAGTGGACGGGAATCCGGGGGAGCTCCGGCCCTGCGCCCGGGTGCGCGATCCGGCCAGCGGCAGGACCCTGGAGGTCTCGACCACCCAGCCGGGAGTCCAGTTCTACACGGGGAACTTCCTGGACGGCATATCGGGCAAGCGGGGATCCCTGTACGGCAAGCACGCGGGCTTCTGCCTGGAGACACAGCACTTCCCGGACGCGCCGAACCGGCCGGAATTCCCGGACTGCATCTACGGTCCCGAAAGGCCGTACCTGGAGCGGACGGTCTTCGCGTTCGGATACTGACCGGCCCTAGCCTTTGACGCCTCCCGCGGCCACGCCGCGGATCAGGAACTTCTGCATCCCGATGGTGAAGACGAAGACCGGGATGAGCATGACCGTGCTGGCGGCGCACATCTGGCCCCAGGTCAGGGTGTCCCCGCCTATGAGGCTGCTGATCGCCACAGGCGCCGTCCGGGCGTTCACCCCCGTCAGGATCAGGGCGTAGAGGAACTCGTTCCAGCTGTTGATGAAGGCGAACACCGCGGCCACCACCAGTCCCGGCGCGGCCAGGGGCAGGAAGATCTGCCGGAACATCCCCCAGCGGCTGCACCCGTCCACCATGGCGGCCTCCTCATAGCTCTTGTCCACCACAGTGAAGAAGGGTATGAGCATCCAGATCACGTAGGGGACGTTGAAGCTCGAGTGAGCCAGGGTTATGCCGAAGATGGTATCCCGGATTCCCACGGTCCGGAACATGAGGTACAGGGATACCACCAGGGACATCTGGGGCAGCATGCGGAAGACCAGGAAGCTGTAGGCCAGGGCGTTTTTCCCCCGGAACTTGAACCGGGTCAGGCCGTAGGCCGCCATCGCCCCTACGCTGACGGAGAGGGCGGTGGACAGAAGGCCCACGATCACGGAGTTGCGTATCGCCTGCATGAGCGCCCGGTTCTGGAAGACCAGGGCGTAGCTGTCCCCGGTGAACTGCTTGAGCGACAGCTTCTGTCCCGAGAGGATCACGATGTCCCGGCGGAAGCCGTTCAAAAGCGTGATCACGATGGGGTAGAGTTCCACCGCCAGGACCGCCAGCGCGAACGCGGCTACCGCCGCGGTGATGATTTTTTTCCGTGTCGCCAGTTTCATCGGTTTTTCCCCTGCTCCTCAAGCTTCTCCAGGCTCATGTTTTTCCGGACCAGGGTGACCGCGAAGAGTATGGAGATAATCAGAAGGAAGATGGCCATGGCGCTGGACATTCCAACCTTCATGTACCCGAAGGCCTGGCGATGGGTGTATAGGCTGAAGAGGGTCGTCGCCATGCCCGGCCCCCCCTCGGTCATGACGTAGACCTCGCTGAAGACCCGCAGGGCGTCGATGATGCGCAGGAGCATGGCCGTCAGGATGGTCGGGTAGAGGAGGGGCAGGATGATCCGGGTCAGCCTCTTGGTCGATGTGGCGCCGTCGATCTCCGCGGCCTCGAGTATGTCAGAGGGGATTCCCACGAGGCCCGCGTACAGGAGCATGAACACGAAGGGCCACATGCGCCAGACGTCCTGCACGATGACCGCCGCGTAGGCGAAGGTCGGGTGCCCGAGCCAGGTGACCTCCGGGGCGCCCAGGGCCAGCAGGAAGTTGTTCAGGGCCCCGTACCTCGGCTGGAGCATGAATCGCCAGGTCATGCCCGAGACGATGGGCAGGAAGAACACCGGCAGGAGGATGAGAGCCCGGATGACTCGGCCGCCCCGGAATTCCCGGTTTAGAAGGAGGGCCGCGGCCAGGCCCAGGGCGATCTCGATCGGTATGGCTATGAAAATGAAGCCCAGCTGGAGCCGCAGGCTGTTCCAGAACTCCTTGTCCCGCACCAGGTCGACGTAGTTTCCCGCCCCGACAAAGCGCCGGTCGCCGCCTCCCGCCGACAGGGGCCAGTCGAACAGGGAGACCGCGAAGGAAAAAATGATTGGGAATATGAGGACCGCGAACACGATGAGGAACGCCGGGATCAAAAAAGGGACGGGGGAACCGTAGCCCCCCGCCCTATTTTTTACGGCGACGTTCCCGGAAGGGCTAGTAGCCCGCCTTCTTGAGAATGTCATTGGTTTCCCGAACGATGGCCTGGACAGCCTCCTTCGTGGGCATGGCGCCGGTGATGCCCATGATCCAGTACTTCTTCACAACGTCCTGGACCTGCCCGATCTCCTTGAACCGGGGACGGGACGCGGCGACGTTCATCGAGTCGGCGAGGGCGGGCAGCCAAGGCTTGCTGGAGGTATATGCCGGGTTGGTCAAGGACTCGGTGCGGGCGGGGATCGTGTTGGCCTGGACCAGCTTGTCCGCCACGGTCTTGCTGGACCACCAGTAGATGAATTCCGCCGCGGCGGCGGCGTTCTTGGAGGCCTTGGGGATGCAGATAGCCCAGGCGCCGGTAACCGCGGCCTGTGCTGCGGGTCCCGCGGGGGGAGCGGAGTAGGCGATCTTTCCCGCCACCAGGGACTTATTCGGGTCCTCGTAGGCGGCGATCTGGGCCGGCCAGATGAACATGGAGAAAACGCCCTTGGGATCCGCGGCGAAGGCGGCCTGGCGCTCCACGTGGGCCATGGTCTCGGCGCCCTTCGGGGAGATGGCCATCAGCTTCTTGTAGAACTCCATGCCCTCGACGGCCTTGGTCTCGTCCAGGACGACCTTGAAGGTCCCGCCGGTGTAGTCGATGAACTTGGTGCCGTGGGATTCCCACATGAACACCGCCTCCGAAAGCACGCCCGCGGGCCCGCCGTTGAAGGGTCCGAAGCCGGCGGCGATCCCGTTCTCGTGGAAGAAGGTCCCCATCTCCAGGAGTTCCTTGAAGGTCTTGGGGACACCGAGATCGTAGCCGTACTTAGACTTGAACTGGGACTTGTAGGTAGGATTCTCGATCAAGTCCTTGCGGGTCATCCACACGTAGAGGTTTCCGTTGATGGGAATGCCCAGCTGGACGTTGTTCCAGGTCCCGATGTTCAGCATCTTCTGGGTTACGGACTTGGGATCCGTCTTGGGATATTCCTTCCCCTTGCTCCATTTGTCGAAAGGCAGGAGGAGGGAGGCGAACACCGGGACGTTCCCCTCGTCGATGCCGATCACATCGTAGTCGGTGCTCGTCTCGGTAACCGCCACCGCGGTCTTGGTGAGAACCTGGGGGGGCTGGAGCATCTCGATGTTGACCTTGATGTTTGTGGCCTTCTCGAATTCCGGCAGCATGGCTACGAGGGCCTTGGGATAGGGGTCGTCCCAGAGCAGCACGTTGATGGTCTTCGGCGGAGGGGGAGCGCAGGCCGTCAGGGACGCAAAGACGACGGCCGTCAGAAGGACTCCGAGCAAGACGGTGGTTTTCTGTTTCATCTCGCACTTCCTTTATTTGCTGGACGTGGATTCCGGAAGCTTACCGCATTCCGTCTGCCGCCGGTCGGGGCTAGACTCCGGCCGGATCCGGCACATTAGTTACTTGAAGTAAATAATATCCGGAATCAGCCTCCTGTCAACTAAAACCGTGCGGACTTGACCTCAGTTTTACATGGATTCCTCAGCTTAGCCTACCGCGACGTCCGCCGCCACAGAGCCAGAAAGCCGATTGGGAAGCCGGCCCGGCTCCTTTGGAAGCCCCGGTTTTCTCTTGACAGGTCCGGATTCTCCTCCTAGGATCGATTTACTAACATTATAAAAGAAATATCAAATAGCAGGGGCTCGGAACCAGAGAATCGACGCTCGGACGCGTAAAGGAAAGAGACATGAGCAGACTAGCGATAGCCCGCACCCGGGACGGCTTTGAAATTCGGCTGGGCGGCCGCCTCGTGGTCGAGCACGGTCCCGGCCGTGCCTTCCTGTCCGCTGGACGAGGAGAAGGCCGCTACGACATGCACCACGGCAACTTCGATGTGAGCGAAAGCCTGGCCGAATTAATGGCGCTAGAGGACTTCGAGTTGACCCTCCGAGATCGGAAGA
>JBFZER010000069.1:0-7652 GCA_041306765.1 Spirochaetota bacterium
ACCGATACCAGGATTCCAGGGCATCCCGGAAGGGGATTTCCTCGGACTTGCCCTGGTTGATGAAATACTTGTGCACCAGGATATGGTTCAAGACGACGTCGTACTGGCCCGGCGCGGTGAAGTCCAGGTCCTCGTCTCCCGTGGCCTCCCGGAAACCCGTGTTTCGGTAGAATCGCTCTTTTTCGTACCGGAGGACGGCTTTCCGGAGGTCCTCCAGGCCCATTCCGGGTTCGAGGGCGACCTTGGTATTCAGGGATACGACTTCGGCATCGATGGCACGGGTCCCCTGCATCCGGGCGACGGAGACCCGATGGTTCCCGTCCCGGACGAAATACAGGCCTCCCGCCTCGTAGAGCTGTATTGGCGGCAGGTTGATCTCCCTGTAATGGGCCAGGTCTACCCGGACCCACCGGGGCCGGAGGTGGTCGAACCGGGGCAGGAAGTGACTGTTGAAGTCCCGGTACCGGCCCTCGCTGCCCACGATGCGGTCGACGGGTACGGCCTGCATGCCGAGATAGGTCTCCCCTTCGGGTCGGAGGATGGACCGGACTTCCTCCAAAGAGAGAAGCCGGCGGCGGGAGGGGTCCAGGAATCCTTGGATACGGGTCAGGAACTCCCGGGTCCGCGCCCGGGAAAAATCATCCTCGGCCCGTTCGGAGTGAGGATCCATCAGTCTCGGCCCTCCCAGTCCAGCAGGTAATGGCTGAACGCGTTCACGACGGTAGTCCGCCCGTATTCCGAGATCCTGGGTTCCGCAAGGTCATACAGATGGATGTGGCCGTGGATCAGATATCGCGGCCGAAAGGTCCTCATGAGCCAGAGGAAGGGGCGGAATCCCCGATGGCAGGGATCCGGGCGGTCGTGGATTCCCTCGGGCGGGGCATGGGTAAGGACGACGTCCACGAAGCGCCCGTGAAAGAGGCGGTTCCACAACAACGACGGGACAAGGAGGAGGATGCGGAAGGCCATCTGCAGGTTCGAGAATTGGTTGGCGCCGCCGTTGTACCAGCGCGACCCTCCCAATCCCAGGACCAGGAGTCCACCTTCCCGCACCATCCGGAACCCGGCGTAGATCGCCCCGGAACCCTCGGCGAGCTCCGGGGAAGGCCACGGGGAGGCTAGGGGACGGCCGCGGACGTCTGCCCTCGGACGGTAATAAGCGAGTTCCCCGAGGTTGTGGTTCCCGAAGACGAAGAGCAGGGGTTTGTTGAGCCCCGATACTATGAATGAAAGGTAATCCAGGGGGAGGTCCCCGGCGGACAGCACGAGATCCACGTCCCGGAAGCGGTCCCGGATGGCCGACGAATACACCATCGGATCGACCTGGTCCGAGACGCACAAGATTTTCATGCACGGGAGCCGGCGGGCATCGTCGTCTTGGAAAGCAGCTCCTGCAGGTGGTCCTTGCCGAAGAGCTCCACGGCCCGATTCTCCCCGAACTCCAGGGCCGCGCGGCTGAAGGAGGAACTCGTGATGATGGAGCCCCGGATGATTCCGATTTTTTTCATCTGGTCCAGAAGGGAACGGATGGAGGAGTCGTCCAGCATCTCCGAGACCCGCAGGAAGCGGAGAAGGCGAGGCATCTTCTTGGTGCCCATCCACTTCTCCGAGTCGTTTTCGACCGCGATCATGTCCACCCCGTTCGGGGTCATGGATATATCCCGGATGTTCAGCTGGAGGGCCTGCTGGGTGAGGGCCCTGCACAGCTCGACGAATTCCTCCCGGCCGCAGGTCAGGTAGTCTTTCATCTTGTCGTCCGAGCGGTATTCCTGGTACTGGGTGAGCTTTTCCGCCACGTCCCGGAAACCGGGCTTGCGGGAGTATATCTTCTCCCACTGCTCGATGGCTCGATCCAGGTTGCGCAGCTTCTCGAAGCACATGGCCAGGAAATAGCGGCCGTACAGGGCCTCCGGAGAACCCTCCTCCTTGGCCAGCTTGACCGCCCGCTCCAGTTCCATCACGGCTTTGTCCAGGGAGCCCATGCTCATGTAACAGCCCCCGCGCTCCACGAGGGCCTTCACCTTGAGCTCCGGATTCCGCTGGGCCTTTTCAAGGGTCAGGAGGGCGGCCGTGTAGTCGTTGCTCTCCTTGAGCAGTTTTCCGAGGTAGTAATAGGACTCGTGGAACTCCGGTTCCAGCTTGATGGCGAGCTCGAGCTCCGCCCGGGATTCAACGGGGTGCTTCGTCTTGTACAGGATCAAGCCGAGCCGGGCGTGGGCTTTGCCCATGCGGGCGTCGAGCTCCAGGGCTTTCCGGAGGTATTTCACCCCCACGTCGGTCTTGCCCCGATCATCGAAGAGCCGGCCGCAGTCATAGTAGTGCTCCGCGACGGCGGGCTCCAGCTTGGAAAGCAGGATGTGCTCCTTGAGAGCTTCCTCGAACTGGCTGAACCGCTCATACAGGGAGGCGATGCGGCCGCGGAACTCGATCTCCGGGACTTCCGGGCCGAACTGGCCTATCTGGTTGACAGTCTTGAACTCCATCAGGGCCAGTTCGGGCTTTTCTTCCGCAAGGTAGATGAGTCCCAGATAGTAATGGGCCGGAGCGCTCGTGGGGGTCTTCGCGATTATTCCGCGAACGATCCGGGCCGCGGCGGCCAGGCGGCCCTGCTTGATCATGTCGCTCACGGCGGCCAGCTGCTTCGGAGTCACGACCATGCGGACCAGGAAGATCGCCAGGACGCCGACTCCCGCCCCGACCACGATGATGAGGATCACGACAAACGACATCCCGACTCCTGTCGAACGGTCGGATTCGCCGGCGGCGTCGGGTTCGACGCGTCCTGCCGCGGCCGGGCCGTCCTACTTTTCGCACATCCGATGACGCGGTATACTCAAATAGTATAGCAGATGATCCGATCTTGTCAGCAGGAACGGGGGATCAAAGGGTGCGACGAACGGCGTTTCAACGACCCGCGGCTTCCGAGCGAGCACCGTCCGCCCGCCGCGCCGCCTTGGCTGTCCTCTGGCTGGCCGCCCTGACCGCTGCCGCGGCCCAGTCCGGATCCTTCGCCCAGGGCGAGCGGCTCTTCCTGGAAAACAAGCCCCGGGAAGCCTCCGCGCTCCTTGAGCGCGCCACGAGGGAGAATCCCTCGGACGAAAAGGCCTGGCTCTACCTCGGCATCTGTTACCAGCAGCTCGGGCGCCATGACGAGGCCGTGGCCGTCTTCCGCAAAGGACTGCCGACCGCCCTCTCCCTCTCCCACGTCTTCCACTTCAACATGGGCAACAGCTTCCTGGCCCAGGGCAAGAACGCCTTTGCCGAGGAGATGTACGGCCAGGCCATCAAGACCAAGCCCGACTGGGCGCCCCCGTTCCTGAACCGCGCCAACTCCAGAATGGCCCAGGGGAACTACGGGGACGCGGTATCCGATTACACCGTCTACCTCAGCATAAACCCCTCTTCGCCCCAGGCGGAATCCATCCGCAGGGTGATCGAGCTCATCGGAACGGCCCAGGCCGCCGATGCGGCCCGGCTGGCCGAGGAGGAAGCCCGCCGTCTGGCGGAGGAGCAGGCCCGGCAGGCACTCCTGGCCGCGGTGGCCGATTCCCTCCGGCAGAGCGCGGAGGACACCACCAGTCTGTCCGCCGGTTCCGGAGACGTGCAGGGGTATACGGAAGAATTCACCCTGGAAGACTGACGGAGGATAGGGAGAATCATCATGCAGAAAAAAACGCTCATTCTTTCCGGCCTGGCCGTCCTCCTGCTCATCGCCGCGGTGATCGGAACCGTGGCCGTCCTTCGATTCGGGGGCGATGCGGACCGGGAGCGCCAGAACACCCTGCGCCTTGCCCGGGACTACCTTGACCAGGGGGATTTCGACCGCGCCCTGGACCTCCTGGATCGTCTGCTTATCAAGAACGCCGATGACCCGGATGCCCGGGCCCTCCGGGACGAGGCGGTGGCGCGGAAGAAGGCGGGGGAGGAGGACAAGGCACGGGCCGAGGCGGAGAAGAACCGCAGCGGCCAGGACGCCCTGACCCAGACCATATCCAAGCTCGGCCAGACTATGGAGCGCGGCTCCACTACCCCCGCCCGGGACACGGCGGCGGAAAAGGCAGCGGAGGAGGAAGCCCGCCGCAAGGCCGAGGCCGAGGCTGCCGCAGCCCGAAAGCGCGCGGAGGAAGCGGAGCTGGCCAAGAAAAGCGCGGAGCTCCAGGAGAAGATGCGGGCGGTGAACGAACTGGTGCGCAGGGGCCGCGAGTCCATGTCGAACGGCCAGTACGACCCGGCGCGAAAATCCTTCTCCTCCGCCCAGGATATCCTTCCCCCGGGGGAGGATAAATTCGCGGCCCGGACCCTGGCGGATATCGCGGAATCCTATTACGACGGATACAAGAGGGCCCCGGAGAGCGCGGACGGCATCCAGTCCGCCAAAGACGCCCAGAAGACCGCCCAGGAAGCCATCCGCAAGGACGCTACCGACGCCCGTCCGCACTATACCCTCAGCAAGATCTACAACGATTCCAAGCTCCCGGACCTGGCTGTCAAGGAGCTGGAAGAGGCCACCCGGCTGGATCCCAAGAACTATCTCTATGCCTTCGAGCTCGGGAAGGCCCAGTTCGCCCTCAAGAAGTACGAGGAAGCCCGGAGATCCTTCGAGTCCGCGGGTTCCCTGAATCCCAAGTTCGAGCCGGCATTCTACAACCTGGGGGTCACCCAGAGGGTGCTGAAGAACAACGACGCCGCCCTGTCCGCCTTCCGGACCGCGGTCAAGATCAAGCCCGACTACGCCCGCGCCCATATCGAGATCGGCCGGGTCCTCTTCGCCCGGGGGGACTCAAAAGGCGCGATTACCTCCTTCCGGACGGCCCTTTCCTTCGAGCCCAAGAACGTGACGGCCCTGCGCGACCTCGGGCTGGCGCAGGTCAAGGAGGGCAGCCTCCTGGACGCGGAGAGGACCTTCGCGGAGGCCCTTGCCCTTGAACCCGACGCCGTGACCAACTACAACCTGGCCAACGTAAAAATCGACCTGGGAAAACCCAAGGAGGCGGTTCCCTACGCGGAAAAGGCCGTCGCCGCCGCCCCCAACAACGCGGTGTACCAATACACCCTGGGCTTCGCCCAGGACGGGGCCGGGAACGCGGACGGGGCGATAGCGGCCTACACGAGGTCGGCTTCCCTGGACAAGGGCTACGCCCCGCCGCGGATAAACCTGGGCAAGCTCTACCTGGAGGCGGGCTTCGACGACAGAGCCCTGCCCCCCCTGGAGGAGGCCTACCGCATCGATCCCGGTTCCCTGGAGGCCAACAACAACCTCGCCAACGCCTACGGTCGGAAGGGGCTTACGGACAAGAGCATCTTCCACTACGAGAAGGCCCTCCAGCTCTCCCCGCGCAATCCTACGATTCGGCTAAATCTCGCCCGGGCCTACGTGACCGCGGGTACCCTGGAAAAGGCCCGGGACGCCTACGCGGAGCTCATCAAGCTGGCGCCTTCCGAGTGGGACGCCTACTTCGAGCTGGGAAAGGTGTACGCCGGCCTCAAGGACTCCGCGAACGCCCGCAGGGTCCTGACGGAACTCAAGTCAAAGAAGCCGGACTACGAAAAGCGGGCGGAGGTGGATTCCATCCTGGCCGGGCTTTAGAAGGTGCGCTTCACCAGGCGGTAGAGCTCGTCCTTGCCGAAGCGCAGGCGCACCGGACGGCCGTGGGGGCAGCGGGGCTCCGGGAGTTCCCGGGCTCGGGCGATCAGTTCGACCGCCGCGGCGCGGTCCAGTTCGTCCCCGTCCTTGACCGCTGCCCGGCAGGCCGTCGAGGCGTGGGCTTCCCGGAGGAGTTCGTCCGGCTCGGGGCGGGACCGGAGGAGCTCCAGCACCGCGGAGGCGTCCCCTCCCAGTCCCCCGGGCAGTCCCGTGACCAGCCACCTCGGGCCCTCCCGCTCGAGGACATACCCCGCCCCGCGAAGAGCCTCCGCGGAAGCGGCCAGCCAGGAGTCCTCCGTGTCCGACTCGGGCTCCAGGACCACGGGCACAAGAAGCTCCTGAACCGCCGGCGGCTCCGCCTGGAGCCGGTCGAAGATGAGCCGCTCGTGGGCGGCATGCTGGTCCAGGAGCCACAGCGCCCCGTCCTCCTCGTAGACCAGGAAGACCCCCAGAGCGGAGCCCAGGAAGCGGAAGTCCGGGCCGGAGTCTCCGGCTCCTTCGGTTCCTTCGGTTCCCGGGGCGGCCGAGGAGGCCGCGGAGGCCGCGACCTCGCGGCCGGCGTCTCGAGCTCCGTATCGCGTCTCCCGGACCTCCCAGAGGGTCCGCTCGGGAGCATCCGCCCGGTCCCGAAGACCCGCCAGGCGGATGCGATCGGAGAGAGCGTCCTGGACCGAGCGGACCACGGCCCGTCGAACGGGCTCGATGTCCCGGAACCGCAGTTCCCGCTTGGCGGGGTGTATGTTGAAGTCCACCAAGGCGGGGTCGATTTCCAGGAAGAGGAAGGCGAAGGGGTGCTGTCCCCCCGGCAGGACCGAAGAGAAGGCCCAGTCCAGGGCCTGGAGGAGGGAATATTCGGCCACCCGGCGGCGGTTCACGAAGACCTGGGAATGCCTGCGGTCCGCCCGGGCCAGGGCGGGATCCCCGATCACAACGCGGCCTTCGAAGCCGGGACCCGAAAAAGAGACCTCGGACACGAGCCCCGGCGGCGCGTCCGGGGCGTATACCGCGGACACCCGCTCCGCCGGCCCGGCGGGAGGCAGGAAGAGGGCCAGAGCGCCCTCGGTGAAGAGGCGGAAGGTGACGGAAGGAAAGGGGAGGGCCTTGTCCGTGAAGGCCTGGCGGCAGAGGGCGGATTCGCTGGAGGGGCGCTTGAGGAATCGCTTGCGGGCGGGGTAGGAGTCGAATAGACCCTGGACCCGGACGGTGGTACCGGCCTTGCCCGCCCAGGGTTCCACGACGGCGGGACTCCCCGGGAAAGCGGCAAGGCGGTGGGCCGAGCCGTCCCCTTCGGCGCTGAGGATCTCCAGGCGCGCCACGGAGGCCACCGAGGCCAGGGCCTCCCCCCGGAATCCCAGGGTCCGGGAGGTCAGGAGGTCGTCCAACTCGGCGATCTTGCTGGTGGCGTGGGGCAGGACGGCCAGGGCCAGCTCCTCTGCGCTCATCCCGCAGCCGTCGTCGCTCACCCGGAGGGAAGCGATGCCCCCGCCCTCCAGGTCCGCCTCGACTGTCGAGGCACCCGCGTCCAGGGCGTTGTCCAGGAGTTCCCGGAGCACCGAGGCGGGACGCTCGATCACCTCCCCCGCGGCGATGCGCTTGGCCGTGTCCGGGGGGAGGATGCGGATGCGGGGAGGGCGGTCCATGGGGAAGTTATACCGTTTCCGGAGCCGCGGCCGCAATGCCCGGCGTTCACCGGATAGATCCAACAGGATGGACATGATTAAGAAAGATGAACAAGATAGGTTTATTAGCCATACTCCATTGTTCGTTACGATATTATCATGTTCATCTTGTCTTATCTTGTTAATCCTGTTGGAAATATTGAAAAAGGCCGCCTTTCGGCGGCCTTTCGTTGGCGAACAGAAAGCAGGGCGGCCTGGTCGGCCGCCCCTGATCGATCAGAAGTGCAGGCGTGTCTCCAGGGTGATCACCGGCACCATCTTGGGCGTGACATTATCGGACTTGTAGTCAATCGACCCGTCCGGCAGCCGAGCTGCCGAGGTGCTGAACA
>JBFZER010000070.1:0-11577 GCA_041306765.1 Spirochaetota bacterium
TCCGAGGTCGATTCCTATGTCCAGGGAGAGCGAGTCGAACAAGTTGCGGCGCGCCATGATGCCTCCAGTCGTTAGATCCGTTCCGCGAGCTTCTGACGGGCCGCGGTGTGCATGGGGTCCAGGGAAACGGCCTTGCGCCATGCCGCGCGTGCGCGGACCGGGTCGCCTTTTTCCTGCCAGATCATTCCAAGGTGATAGTGAGCGTCGGCGGACTCCGGATTCATCTCGAGGATCAGGTTATACTGTTCTTCCGCCATTTTGTAATCCTTGCGCCCCAGGTACAGCTCTCCCAGGAGGAACCGGGATTTTTCCCGTACAAGGGAATCCTCGGTGATGGAAAGGGCTTCCAGGGCCGCGATCTCGGCCTTGTCCCTGCTGCCGTGCTGAATATAGGCCCGGGCCGCGGCGAGAAGAAGAAGATCCGTCTTGGACCGGGCCAGGGCCTTTTCGAAGGATTCCACGCTTTTCCCGTGATCCCCCAGGGAAGAGTAGGCCACGGCCGCGTATTCCAGTATATCCGGAGCCGGCGCCTCCCCCATGGCTTCTGCCTCCCGGGCCGCGGCTTCAAGATGTCGGACGGCCTCGTCCATATAGTACGGGCCCTTGTGATAGTACGCCTTTCCAAGGACGTAGGATACCTGGGCGCGGAAGGGAACGGACGGCGAGGTAAGGGCTTTTCGGAGGGAGAAGATCGCATCATCCATGTAGCGGAGGCGTATCTCCCCGTCCGACTCCCCGATTCCCCGATAAAAGGACGCAAATCCCCGTAGAACCAAGCGGAAGGGGTCCAAAGGGCGGTGCTTCAGCCCTTCCTCGCAGAGCGCAAGGACTCCGTCGTAGTCCTTTCCGTCCCAGGCGGCCAGAATTCGCTCCTCCGAGGGAATCTCCGGGTTGCGGACCCGGGCGGAACGAACTACGGCCGGTACGGCGAACAGGCCGATCGCGGCGATCGCCGGCAAGGTCGCAACCGCCAGCACCCGGATCAACCGTTTTCGCCGGCGTGGAGGATAGCGGTCGAAGGGTTCAGGATTTCCAGGGATTGCGTACATAGGGACTATCGAATTTTTACCATGCCCGGACGGCCCACGTCAATCGACGACCTTATCAGATATTCCGCAATAAAAAAAGGGCAGGTCTGTAAGCCGGGTTCCGTGCGCCTTTCGGCGCTGCCGCCATCTCTCTCGGTTTCCGGTTTCCCGGAACCTCCAGCGGTCTACCCGCGGATCGCCGCGCCCGAAGGCGCGGCCTGGGCCGGCGGCCCATCCGCTGCTCGACCTTGCTCGCAGCGAGGCTTGCCGTGCCGTTTCCGTCGCCGGAAACGCGGTGGGCTCTTACCCCACCCTTTCACCCTTGCCATGCGCCCTCTCGGGCGCATTCGGCGGTATGCTCTCTGTTGCGCTGTCTGTCGCCGGAGCGAAACCCCGACGCCCGGCCGTTAGCCGGCGCTGTGCCGTAGCGAGCCCGGACTTTCCTCCGCCCCGGTCCCGAAAGGCCGGGACGGCGGCGGTTCGACCTGCCCCCAATAACCCTAGCATGTCCGCCGAGGGGGCTCCTTGGCGCCGCCCGGCGGAAGATTCACTCGTCGGTTTCCCCCATCTCCTTCTCTGAGTCCTCCGATTCTTCGTCGTAGGTGTCTTCCTCGGCCTCGTCGGAGAAATCGTCGAGGTCCGCGAGGCTTCCGGATTCGATATCCGCGATCAAATCCCCCGCCGACTCCTCCGCATCCTGGTAGTGGAGCACCCGGGAGCAGTAGGGGCAGAAGACGATCTTGTTGCCCTGCCGCACTTCGTTCACGAACTGCGCGGGCAGGATCATGGAACAACCGGAGCAAACGTAGCCCCGGACCGGCACGATTCCGAGGCCCTGCTTGGAGCGGATGATTCGCTCAAACTTGAAGGTGATCTCCGTATCGATCCCCTCCGTGGCGGTCTTCTCGGAGGCTCGGAGTTCCGCGACGCGTTTCTGCTTGTGCGCGGTCTCCTCGGAGATTTTTCGTTTTTTCTCCAGGATCTCGGATTCCTGGAGCTGGATCATCGACTCGTCCCGCTTGAAGGATTCCTCGATCTCCGCCAGGGCGCGTTCTTCCTTCTGGAGGTCCTTCCGGACCTGGTGTTCCTTGTCCGTGGCGTCCCGGATCTCCTTGTTCAGCGCCTCGTATTCCCGCTGGGTGGAGATCGAGTCCATCTGCTTTTCAGCCCGCTCACGGGAGGCCTCGGCCTCGGCCAGCTCGTTGCGAAGCTCCGCCACCCGGGCGGTGACGGCCTGGAGCTGCTCGGTCTTCTCGGCGTAGCCCTTCTTGACCCGGGCCAGGAGCTCTTCCTGGGCCACCAGGGACTTGGGGATGTCCTCGATCTCCCTCTCGATATCGACGCGTTCCTTGAGAATGTCCTGGAACTGCCTCAGCCGCTCGAATACCTCTTCCATCAACATAGGGAATCACCTCGCAGGTTGTTATCCAAGTTCGCAAAGATAGCACGGAACGGGGATCGGCATCAATGATCCATATAGTCCCGGAGCTTCTGGCTCCGCTTGAAGTGCCGCAGTTTCTTGAGAGCCTTGGCCTCGATCTGACGGATCCGCTCCCGGGTGACGTTGAAGTAGAGTCCCACTTCCTCGAGGGTCAGGGAGTATCCGTCGTCCAGTCCGAACCGCATGCGCAGGACCTCCTGTTCCCGGGGGGGCAGGGTCGAGAGGACCGAGCGGATCTGCTCCTGGAGGAGCTTATAGTCCGTCTGGACCGAGGGATTCTCGATTTCCTTGTCCTCTATGAAGTCTCCGAGCAGGGAATCCTCGTCCTCCCCGATCGGGGTCTCCAGGGAAATGGGCTCCCGCGCGACGTTCTTCACGCTCTTGACGCGGCTGACGGGCCACCCGAGCTGCTGGGCAACCTCCTCGTCCGTGGGTTCCCGGCCGAGTTTCTGCATGAGCTGGCGGGATTCCCGGACCACCTTGTTGATTTGCTCGATCATGTGCACGGGCACGCGGATGGTGCGGGCCTGATCGCTGATGGACCGGGTGATCGCCTGGCGGATCCACCAGGTGGCGTAGGTCGAGAACTTGAACCCCTTACGGTACTCGAATTTCTCCACCGCCTTGATCAGGCCGATGTTGCCCTCCTGCACCAGGTCGAAGAAATGAAGGCCCCGGTTGGTGTATTTCTTGGCGATGGATACGACAAGCCGGAGGTTCGCCTTGATCAGGCGGTCCTTGGCGTTCTTCATCATGATCCGGCCGCGGTTGATCTCCTTGGCCATGGTCAGGATGGTATCGCAGCCGCACTCGAAGGAATTCTCCAGTTCGTCCAACCGCTTCTCGGTCACCTGGATCTGGCGGATCCGCTCCTTGATCTCGTCCGAGGAAAGGCCGATCTCCTCCTCGATACGGTCCCGGCGGTCGCGGATCGTGAGATTCCGGCCGAGGGTGCGAAGCTCCCGGAGGTTGGATACCTGCAGAGTCTTTTCAAGCCGTTCCTGTTCCCTGCGGAACTTGCGGATCTTCTTGGCCGCCAGGATGAATTTTTCGGAGAAAGAGTTGATCTCTTCGGGGTGGATCTCCACGTCCTGGAGTTTCTCCAGCAGGATGTCCCGGGAGGATTCGAGGCCCTCGTCCTTCATGGCGTCTCCGCCCCGGGACAGGATGCGCCGCTTGGCCTCCACGTAGGACCGCAGGTCGGCGGCGGTATCCCGGAGGACATCGCGGTAAAACTGGTTGAGCCGCCTGCGCTCGGCTATCTTTTCCGTATTCTCCTTGCGCTGAGGCCCGGACTCCCGCTTGGCCTTCTGGGATATCTGGTAAAACTCGGGGATCAGCATCCCGCTGGTGCGGATGATGCCCTTGATGATCCCCTCGCCTTCCTCCATCTGCTTGGAGAGCTTGATCTCCTCTTCCGCCGTGAGAAGGTTTTCCCGGCCGATCTCCCGGAGATACAGCCGAATGGGATCGTCGACCGCGGATTCCTTGTCCGTATAGACCAGGCGCTTCTTGGACGCCTCGATCTCCTTGACCGTCGTCTCCTCGTCCGCGGGACTTTCCTCCTCCTCCAACCGGATGTTGTGGCTCTCCAGAAGGGCGAGGACGACGTCGATCTTGTCCGTGTTCAGGACGTGCTCAGGCAGGAAATCCGAAAGCTCGTCGAAGGTGATTGAATTCTTCGATTTCGCGTACTCGAGCAATTTCGCTACCGCAGGGTCGAGTTCAATATCGCTCATTCCGCTCTTCCTTTATCTTTTCCAGCTCTTGGTCGATGAACATCTTCTCGTACAGCAAGTCGTTCACCGAAACCGAGTCCGTTTCCCGTTCCTCGTCATGGTCCCCTATCTGCCGCACCAGGCGGGTCCTCCGCCGCTCCAGGCTGCGCTCCCGGACGTTCAGGATGCCGTCCCGGACAAGACGGTCGATCTGGATCGAATACTCCCCGCTGGCCGCCCTCTCCATGAGGAAGGTTCGCAGTCCGGCGTTTCCGATGCGGCCCAGAAGGTCGTCCAGGGCGGTCTCGTCGTTCCGGAAGCACTCCTCCAGGGCCAGGTAGAGCTCCCGGGAGGCCTCGTCCTCCAGGTCGGCCGCTTCCATGCGGGACCGGATCACGGCGAACTGGCCGGGATGGAGGGCCGCCGCGGCCAGGAACGCCAGGTCCGGAGTCGGCCGCAGGGGCGGAGTCCCTGCTCCCCGTGGCTCCGATTCCGCCGGCCGACCGCCCGAAGCGCGGAATTTCTCGAAGTCCGCGAGGACGCGGTCGGTCTTGCTGCGGAATTCCCGGGCGGCGAAATCGGCGAATTCCGCCAGGCGAATCTCCGAATCCAGGGCGGACATGTATGGAAACAGCGACTTCAGGGCGAGGGCCTTCCCTTCGGCAGTCGAGATATCATGTGCTCCTCGGGCTCGGCGCACGACAAAATCGTCTCCATTTATAGTGAAAGATGAAAGATTTTTCAATTGCTCCGGGCCCTTTGTCTCCAGAATTTCCGCGGGATCCTTTCCGCCCTCGAGAATCAGCACCCGAGACCGGAGTCCGTTGCGGGCAGCCGTCATGAGGGCCTTCTCCGAAGCCCGCTGGCCCGCCTCGTCGGAATCGAAGCTGAAGACCACCGCGTCCGCATACCGGCGAAGGAGACGCGCCTGTCCGTCCGTGAAGGCGGTCCCCAGGGGGGCGACGGCGTTTACCATGCCAGCCTGGTGGAAGGCCAGGACGTCCATATAGCCCTCGCAGACCAGGGCTGTCCTGTCCTGTCGGACGGCCTTGGCCGCTGCGGACAGGGCGAAGAGGTTGTCCTGCTTGTGGAATACCGGGCTTTCCGGGGAGTTGAGGTACTTCGGCCCCTCCCCTTCCAACAGGCGGCCGCCGAATGCGACGCTCCTGCCCCGGGAATCGGTTATCGGGAACATGACCCGGTCCGCGAAGAAGGCCCTGTCCGGGCGATCCCGGGAAAACAGTCCCGAGAAAGCAAGGAATTCCTCGGAATACCCCTTTCCCCGCAGAAAGCCGAACAGCCACCTCCTGTCCCGGGGGGCGTATCCGATCCGGAAGGACGCCTGGATCTCCGGGGAAACCTTCCTGCGGCCCAGATAGTCCCGGGCCGCCTTGCCGGCGGGATGTTCCTGCAGCATCCACAGGAACGTGGCGGTAAGGCGCTCGTAGAGTTCGTACAACGAATCCCGCTCCCGGGCTTCCCGGGCTGCTTCATCGGGGGCGCCCTCCGCTCCCTCGTACTCCAGCTGTACTCCGGCTTTTTCAGCGAGTCTTTCCACGGCCTCCACGAAGGAAATGCCCTCGATTTCCCGGAGGAATTCGATGACGTCACCCCCTTTCTGGCAGCCGAAACAGTAAAAAAGCCCTTTCTCGGGCACGATGTTGAAGGATGGAGTCTTCTCGTTGTGGAAGGGGCAGAGCCCCTTGAAACCCGACCCCGACCGCGTGAGGCGGACATAGTCGCCGACGACGGCCGCCATGTCCGTCCGGTCAAGCACGGCGTCCAGGGAATCCTTGCGAATGCGCTTCATCGTCCCCCGATACCCTTCACCGCAAGGGCTCCCGCCTTGATGTGCTCGTCCAGGGTTTCCGAGAAATAATGCCTGCCCGTACTGGCGTCCAGGAGACGGAAATAGAGGTACCGCGATGTTTCGGGTCGGAAGACCGCTTCCAGTGCGGTTATGCCGGGGTTCGATATGGGAGACGGGGGCAGTCCCGGATGGACATAGGTGTTGAAGGGGTGCCTGATCTCGATGTCCCGGTTATACAGCACTTCGGGGTGTTTTTTCCCCTGGACCTCGGTGATGACGTATACCACCGTGGCGCAGGACTGCAGGGCCATCCCGATCCGCAGCCTGTTCCAGAAGACGCCCGCGATCCGGGGGGCTTCCTCGGGAAGCCGATATTCCCGCTCCACGATGGAAGCCAGGACGATCCGGCGGTGGAGCTCCGCCGGGTCGAGGGCACGGGATTCCGGAAGGCGATCGGCCATGCGGGATCTCAGGGCGCCGACCATCAGCCGGACCGCATCGGCTCCCCGTGTCTCGTGGGGCAGGTAGTAGGTGTCCGGGAAGAGGTAGCCCTCCGCGGAAGCGTCGGGTATCCCCAGGGACTCAAGGAGTTCCGGGTCCCGGGCGGCGGCCAGGAAGTCCTCCCGGTCTACCGCTCCGGACTGGGCCAGGACGTCGGCGGTTCTTCGCAGGGTATGCCCTTCCGGCACGGTGACCCGGACGAGGTCCTGTTTCCCGGAAACCAGGAGGTCGAGGATATCCCGGGAGCGCATGCCGGCTTCTATGCGGTACGTCCCCCTTTTCAGGGAAAACTGTTGATTCCGGAGACGCAGAAGCCCCTGGAACACGAGGGCGGAACGCACCAGGCCGGCGTCCTCCAGGCGGACGGCGATGCCCGCTCCGGATTCGCCCGGGCCTACGGGAAACAGGACCCCCTCCGGGGGAACGCCCTCCGGCGGAGCGTCCAGGGCGGCGAACCCGGCCAGCCCGGCCGCGCCCAGGAGGATCGCGAATCCCGCGAACAGAAGGGGCAAGTGGAGGATGGTTCTTGCGGTGCCCGCAAAGGAGGAACGTGTTCGCATAGTCATTCCTAATGACGCGCGGTTTCCGCCGCGGAAAGGATGCCCAGGTATACTTCAAGGTTTTCCATCTCTTCGATGGAAAGCCTCGAATAGAGGCGCTCCCGGAGTTTTTCCAGCACGCAGGCGATATCCTGCGGCATCGTGTCCTCGGCGCGCTTCAAGAATCGATAGAGCTCGATCGTTTCCCTCGGACTCAGTCGAAGATCGTACGGATCCAGGATCGTCACGTCAAACCTCTACGGTCAGGCCGTCCCGGGCGAGTATCACCTCGAGCCCCTTGGTAGCCAGCCGATCTGCGTACCACTCCGCGGACTGGAGCAGCTTGTGGATCTTCCGGTCATCATAGGAAGGCTCGTGATGAAACAGGATAAGACGCTTGATACCCCAGGTTGACGCGAAATCCGCCGCGAGGCTGAAGGATGAGTGGCCCCAGTTGTACTTCTCGATAGCCTCCCCCAGGGTGTACTGCGCGTCGATGATCAAGGCGTCGGCACCCCGGAAATACGCCGCGTTATCCGGGGTGCGCTCGAAATCCACGGGCTGAAGTTCCGTGTCGGTCGAATATACTACTTTTTTACCGTCCGAGAGCACCGAATAGCTCCAACATCCGCCGGGGTGGTTCATCCGGCGGGGAACCACGCGTGCGTTCCCCAACCGTATCCCTTCGGTTCCGAGCTGTACGAACCGGAGGGAAGCCCGCATCACGTCCATGGTGACCGGAAAGTACGGCGGTCGCATCTGCCCCCCCAGGATTTCCCGGAGTCCCGGTTCGGGGCTGTAGAAGGTGATGGAGGACGAAGGGTTGAACGCGGGGGCGAAGTACGGGAGCCCCTGAAGATGATCCCAGTGAAAATGCGAAAAAAAGATATGGCAGCCCGCGGGTCCCCGGGCCGCGGCGATCTCGGCGCCCAGGTCCCGGATCCCGGTGCCCGCGTCGAAAATGAACCGCTCCGTATCCGAGGCGATCACCTCCACGCAGGAGGTATTTCCCCCGACGGTGGAGAAGAGCTCTTCCGGCAAGGAAGCGAGGAATTTTTCCCGGCTTTCGGGATTCTCGATATCCTTTCGGGAAATCCGCTGGACGACGGCCGCGATCTTGCTGCGGATCGCGTCGGAGCTGAGGGGGGTCGGTATGGAACCCCTAACCCCCCAGAATCGCACCTTCATCTAGGGACTCCCGATCCGAACGGGGATCGAGAAGGATCGGAGCGTTTCTTCGGTATTCCCATAGAGCCTCCTCGATTTCCCTCCGGGCAAGGGCCTTGCCTCTCCCTATGCCGGGACATCGCCGACTTTCGCGGGTCCAGGCTTCCCAGGAATCCGCAAGGCCGGTCCAGAAGGGATAGGTCCTGCATTGAACCGGACGGGCTTCGTAGATCGAGCAGCCGTTCTTCCAGAATATACAGTCGAACGCCCCGGTTTCCCGGAGGCTGATCGTGGTTCCGCCGCCGAATGGCACCAATCTACAATAATTGGTGAAAAAACTCTTGAAATCAAGGCCCAGATGATCCGTAAGGCGGCGGAGATCATTCCTCGACAGGAGTACCAGGCCGGGTTCGAAGCGGCAGCAGGCCGAGCACCGGGCGCATTCGAATTTCAGGCCCTCATTCCAGGAAGCGTCCGACATACGAGATCCTCCGGAAAAGGAAAAACCCTCTCAACGGCTGAGAGGGTTCTGGGGAGAGAAGGATTTGAACCTTCGAAGGCATAGCCAACAGATTTACAGTCTGCCCCCTTTGACCACTCGGGAATCTCCCCCTATGAAGCACGCCGTCCGCCGGGGCTCGAGCCATCTCCCGGAGTCGAACCGGGGACCTCGAGATTACAAGTCACGCGCTCTACCGACTGAGCTAAGATGGCGTTCCGTTCCCGTTCCGCGAATTCGCCGTGCCCGCTGGAGATACGGATCCTCGCCGGAACGGGGCCTACCCTACCATACCCGATGCCCCCTTGTCCACCCCGGAGGGTCCCGGGATTCCCCGAATTCTCCTATCGAAGGGGAGAGAAATACCCCGATTCGTCCCTGCCCGACTTCCGGTACAGGTAGGCTTCCACGATGGTGCGCAGGTAGGTCCGGCCGAAGCCGGGATCCGCTGCGCTTGTGAACCGAAGTCTGTATCGTCCTGAAGCCGAGCCCCTCAGGTCCGCTCCGATGCGGCCCAGACCGGCCGGGTCCCAGACCCTGTACACACCACCGCCGGCGGTATCGGCAAGATACCGCACCGCATCCGAGGCGGGCGCATCCCCGACGACTACGGCGTAGAAGCGGATACCGTTGTTTCGAAGGTAGGTTCCGAGCTCCGACAGGGTTGCCCCCTCGAAGGCGGATTCATTCACGGTTCCCGTGGTGACGTACACCACGGCGGAACGGCGAAGACCGGCAGACAGGGTGGATACGGACAGCCGCAAGGCGGTATCGAAACGCCATCGCGGGTCCACGGCCGAGGCGATGGCTTGTCGGGCCAGGGCGGGCCCGGAGGCCGCGCCGGACGCGGTGCCCTGCAGGGCGGGGACCCGCCCTGCCGTGACCAGGTAGGTTTCCGCCGATCCGCCCAGACCGGCGGCCGTGGTTTCGACGGCCTGTCGAACCTCCGACCGGAAGGAATCCATGCCCGGGGAGCGCTCGACGAGGAGGACGGCGGACAATCCCGGTGTATCTGATTCCCGCCCGACCAGGGTAAGGTCCAGAACGGGACTTACGGTTTCCGTCCGTAAGCGGGCATCGGTCTGCCCTTCCTTGACGGTCCGCTCCGAAACGAGGTGCTCGGATGCGTAGAAATTGCCCTGGTCGAGCCCCACGACGGGATTCCCGAATCGGTCGCGGACATAGACCTCCGCCTCCACGACGGGAAAGGCGTCGGAGCGGATTCGTTCGATCTCGAGGAAATATCCGCCGTAAACTACCGCGGGATCGGACAGGATTTCCACGAGGGACGCGTCGAAATCGGCGGCAAGCACGTTTCCGTTGGCATCCAGAGCGGCGCTGACGATCCGGGCGTCGGGTCGAGGGGACCGATAGATCTCCCGCTGATCGAAGGAACCCACGTCCACGGCAAGAACGCGGCGCCGGTCCGCGATGAGCAATTCTCCGGTTCCGGCGAATGAGAGGCCCTCCGGCCCGAGCAGGGACATCTCGGCGAATCCGTCGAGGTAATTCCCGGAATCGTCGAACACGTAGACGGCCTTTCGGACCGAATCCGCGACGTAGACCCGGCCGTCCCGGACCGCGATGCCCGTGGGGGATCGGAGTCCCGGAAACGCCGGGTTGGCCTTTCCGAACTCCAGGAGGAACTCGCCCGCGGGGGAGTACTTCACCACCCTCCCGTTGCCGTAGTCCACCGCAAACAGGAACCCCCCCGGGTCGGAGGCGAGGTGTTGGGGACCTGAGAGCCGTTCCCGGCCTTTCCCTCCGGATATCCTGGAAAGCACGGCCCCGTCCGGGTCGCAGCGGGAAATGCGGTCGCCCTCGAACTCGGAAACCCAGAAACCCCCGTCCGGCGCGGGAGCCAGGGAGAACGGCCGGTCGAATCCGCCGAGTCCGCCGCGGAACCGACCGCGGATGACGCCGTTCACGTCGACCCGGAGGATTTCCCCGGTGCCATGGGAGACAAGGTAGAACCCTCCGTCCGGAAGGGGGTGCACCCAGGAGGGCCGCAGGAACCGGGCGTCCCGCCCCTGCCGCCCCGCGACTTCACCCGCGGAAACGTAGCCGCCTTTCCCGATGCCGGGCTCGACGGACCTGCGGGAGGATACGAACTCCTCGAAACTCTCGATCAGGAGGGATCGGCCTCCGTTCCGGGCGGCGGCTTCCCAGCGGTCCAGGGCGGTGCTCTCCAGTCCGTTCTTGAAATACGCCCTCCCAAGCCAGAAAAGCGCCAGCGGGTCCCGGGCCTCGGCCGCAAGAACGCGCTCGAAAAGCAGGATGGATTCCGCTATTCGACCCCGGTGGTACGCCTGGACACCCAGCCGGAAGTTTTCCTGGGCGGATGGGTCCGTTACGGCGTAGGGGAACTGAGCCTGGGCCGTCACGCAGGCAAGTGCGAAGGCGACGAGTGCGGATGCTTGCTTCATAGGGTTTTCAACTCCCGGAGGGTTCGGACATGTTCCTGGACCTCCCGCTCCTCCGGAGCGCCTTTCAGGGCTCGCTCCAGCCAGGTCTCAGCCTCGTCGAAGAACCCGAGTTTCAGGTAGACCCATCCCAGGCTGTCCTGGTAGGCGGGATTGTTCGGGCGGGCTTCAACGGCCTTCCGGCAGCACGAGAGAGCACGGGTAAGATCGTCGCCGCGGAAGGCCAGGACATAGCCCAGGCCGTTCAGGGAAGTAGGATGGGATGGTTCCAGGTCCAGGGCCTGGCCGTACCAGCGCAGGCTCTCGTCGATGTTGCCCTGGGCCCAGGCGGTATAGCCCAGGGCGGCGCAGATCTGGGCGGACTCGTATCCGGATTCGCGCAGGCGCGCCAGTTCGTATTCCGCCAGCTTGACCCGACCGGTGACCGCGTAGATATAGGCGAGGGCCATTC
>JBFZER010000071.1:0-10075 GCA_041306765.1 Spirochaetota bacterium
ACGAGGCGCACCGGGCGGCCTACGGCCTGGACGGCTCAACGGGCACGGACTTCTTCTCCGAGTACCCGGCGGTGAACAACGTCGCGGGCAACTATGACCGGGACGGAGACGGACAGTACGATTCCACCTACATCTACCGGGTCACCGGCGTTAACCGCCTGGACGGGCAGGAGCAGGTCGGACTCGAAGGGGTCCTGCGCCTGTCCGGCCCCGGGGGCATCCTGGAGATAGCCTACCGGCCCACGGACACCGGGGGCGACCTGGTGGCGCGGATAAACACCTCCGGGGCGGAGGTGACGGCCCGGCTCACCCGGGAAGGCAGGCTTCAGCTGCGGGCGACCGCGGCGGACGCCCGGGAGAACCCGGACTTCGTGATCCGCCACCTGGAGGACTCCGGGGAGTTCCTGGCGGGGTACGCGGGGATCCTTGCGGCTTCCGGGGAAGCCGGCGCCTTCGACTGGGAGGGACAGGACGCCGTCCTGGGGCTGCGCACGGGCGGCCTGGACTACGCGGTGGCTCCCATCGCCCATCCCTCGGGATGGTTGGAGGTGACCGAGGCGGTCGGCCGCAACCCCATGAAGGTGGCGGCGGGCTTCGGGGAGAACGGCAAGCCCGCGGAGAGCGGGGACGGCAGCGCCGCCCTGGCCATCGCGGCCCTCCGGGACCGGCCCGTCATGGTCGGCTCCCTGGCGACCTTCGACGACTGGTTCGCCGACGCCGCGGCCCGCATCGGGCTCCTGGGAGAGCAGGCGGAGCGCTCCGCGGAAACCCAGTCCCGGATCGTGAAGAACCTAGGGGACATGAGGGACTCGATCTCCGGCGTCAACATCGACGAGGAGCTTTCCAACATGATCAAGTTCCAGCACGGCTACGCCGCGGCGGCCCGGTTCATCGCGAACTTCGACGAGATGCTGGATACGATCATCAACCGGATGGGAGTGTGATATAGATGAAGCGCGTCAGTACGGACCAGATGAACACGGACATGCAGTACTGGATCCGCAGGACCGAGGATCGGACCGCCCGTCTGGAAACCAAGATGGCCCGGCAGACGCGGATCGCGGAGCTCCGGGACGATCCCCTGGCGGCCGCCCACGCGGTCAAGTACGAGTCCTTCGTCAGCCGTTTGGCCCGGTTCGAGAAGAACGCGGCCTTCGCCGAGGACAGGTACAGGATTTCCGAAGGCTACGTCCGGCAGGCGGTGGACATCGTCCAGCGCGTCCGGGAGCTGGCGGTCCAGGGCGCGACCGGGACCTTCACCAAACAGGACATGGGCTACATGGCCGCGGAGGTGAACGAGCTTCTCGAGGAGCTGGCCACCCTGGGAAACGCCCACGGCCCGGACGGGAAGTACCTGTTCGCGGGGACCGAGGCGGGCACCCAGCCGTTCCGCCTGGTCCGGGGTTTCGTGGCGGGTGCGGGCGAGGAACAGATCGTCGACGTGCAGTACACGGGGAATATCGCCGCCCGGGAGGCTGAGATCACCCAGGGGTCCTACGCCGTCCTGGACCAGCCCGGAAACGAAGTATTCTGGGCGGAACGGCAGAGGGTCTTCTCCTCCCTTGACGCCGGCGAGTACCGGGTTCTGGAGCCTTCCACGATCCGGGTGGACGGGCGTTCCGTGGAACTCCGGCCCGGCGATACGGTCCATGCCGTCATTGCCAAGATCAACGACTCCGGCGCGCCGGTGAAAGCCTCCCTGGACCCCGCGCGAAACTCCCTGGTTCTGGAAGGAACCTTCCCCCACCAGATATGGCTGGAGGAGGGGGCCGGCGGGCGGGTCCTCACGGAGCTGGGCATCCTTCGGGACCCCGACGCCCCGCCCCCGGACAACGCCTCCCACACGGCCCTGGTCTCCGGCGGATCCCTCTTCGACGCCGTGAAGGCCCTGCGGGATTCCCTGTACAAGGGGGACGTGATCGAAACCGGGGGCAGGGTCCTGGGCGTGCTGGACGCGGGCCTGGACAACCTGAACCACCGGGTGGCCGAACTGGGGGCCCGTACCGAGCGCCTGGCCGCGACCCGTACCCGGCTCAACAAGGAGATACCCGATGTCACCGCCCTCCTGGCGGGGGAGAGGGACCTGGACATGACCGAGGCGATCACGGACCTCAAGATGCTGGAGTACACCCACCAGGCTTCCCTGCAGACGGCCGGTCGCCTCCTGCCCAAGACCCTCCTTGACTTCCTGCGCTAGGAAAGGGGAGACTGGAAACGCCATGATCCGAGTACAAACCAAGGCTTACGGCTCCCTGGAGGTCGACGAGCGGCAGATCCTGCATTTCCCCGACGGCCTTCTGGGCTTCGAGAAATTCAAGGACTACGCCCTGCTCGACGCGGCCCAGAAGCCCTTTTTCTACCTCCAGTCCCTGGACATTTCCGAACTGGCCTTTGTCCTGATCGACCCCTTCCTGTTCCGGCCCGACTACTCCGTGGACGCCGACGACGCACTGCTTTCGTCCGTGGGCATCGAGCGTCCCGAGGACGCCCTGGTCCTGTCCATCGTCACCGTTCCTTCCGACGGTTCGCCCATCACGGCCAACCTCATGGGACCCCTCATCGTGGACCGGGGAAGCCGAAGGGGCGTACAGGCCGTCATGACCGATCCGCGGTGGCAGACCAAGCACGACGTGCTGGCCGAGCTGGCCGCGGCCGGGAAGTAGCATGCTCATACTGTCGCGCAAGCTCGGGGAGCGGATCGTGATCGGCGACGACGTGGTCGTCTCCGTCGTGGAGGTGCGCGGAGACCAGGTGAAGCTGGGCATCGAGGCGCCCCGGAACGTGAAGGTCTACCGGCAGGAAGTATTCGATTCCATCCAGCAGGAAAACCTCCGGGCCGCCGAGAGCCCCCTGGATCTGCCGGATCTGGGTCTCTGAGCCGCCCGTGGTATAATCCGTTTCCATGGCCCTCATACTTCATCCCGCAACGGGCTTTCCCGTAGGCGACCCCTCCGTCCTCCCCCTGGATCCCGCGACCCCCCCGTCCGACCGGGAGATCGCGTCCGCCCTGGATCCGCTCATCCTGTCCGCTTCCGGCTGGCGCAAGATCTTCGCAGCGGAGGGCGGCGAAGAATCCCTGAGCGCGGCCGTGTCTCCGGCGGACCTCTGCCTGGCCGCCTGCATGGCCCGGGCCTTCGCCCTGCGGCTGGCCGAAGTCGCGCCGGCCGGCCGAAGCCCCGCCGTAGCCCTGGGCCTTGACTCCCGGCCCACCGGACCTGCCTTGGCGGACATCATGATCCGGATCTTCCTGGCCTCGGGGATAGCGCCGAGGTACGCCTTCATCGTCGCCGCCCCCGAGATCATGGCCTGGACCCGGGCCGAGGGCTCCGGTCTTTCCGGGTTCTGCTACATTTCCGCGAGCCACAATCCGCCCGGCCACAACGGGGTCAAGTTCGGATTCTCGGACGGAGGGGTCCTTCCCGCCTCCGAGGCCGAAGCCCTGGCGGAACGATTCCGCTCCCTCGTCCGGGATCCGGCCGCCCGGCGGGCCGTGCTCGAGGCGTCGGCCTCCCCGGAAGAACGGACGGTATCCCGGGTCTTCTCGGCCTGCGCCGCGGAGAAGCGCGCAGCCGTCTCCGCCTATACCCTCTTCGCGCGTCGGACGGCCGCGGACCGGGAGGCCCTGGAAGACCAGGAGCGGGTGCTGGACGACCTGGCCGGGGCTTGCGAGGCCCGCCCCATCGGGGTAGTGGCCGAGATGAACGGCTCCGCCCGCTCCCTGTCCATCGACGGGGATTTCCTTTCCATGCTGGGGGTCCGGTCCCGGCTGGCGAACGCCCGTCCGCGGTCCTTCGTCCATCCCATCGTACCTGAGGGTGCCTCCCTGGACCCGTGTCGTTCCGAATTGGAGGCCGCCCGGGCCGAAGACCCCGCCTTCGTCCTGGGCTACGTGCCCGACTGCGACGGGGACCGGGGCAACCTCGTGCGCTGGGATTCCGCAGCGGGCCGAGCCGTAGCCCTGGAAGCCCAGGAGGTGTTCGCCCTGGCGGTCCTTTCCGAGCTGGCAGTCCTGGGGGCCGCCGGCACCCGGACGCGGTCACGGATAGCCGTGGCCGTGAACGACGCGACCAGCCTCCGGATCGACGAGATCGCCCGGACCCTGGGAGCCGAGGTCTTCCGGGCGGAGACCGGGGAGGCCAACGTGGTGAACCTGGCCCGGACCCTGCGCGCGGACGGATACGTCGTCCGCATCCTGGGAGAGGGTTCCAACGGCGGCAACATCACCCATCCCGCCGCGGTCCGGGATCCCCTGAACACCGTGGCGGCCCTGGTCAAGCTGCTGGCCCTGCGGGGGTCGGACAAGGGACCCGCGCCCTTCCGGGTCTGGCTGGAGGCTTCGGGCCGCGGCGCGGAATACACTCCGGAGTTTACCCTGGACGACGTCATCCGGAGCCTTCCGGCCTGGACGACCACCAGCGTCTTCGAGGAGCGGGCTCTCCTGCGGATACCACCCCTGGATCCCGCGGACATGAAGCGGCGCTACCAGGCACGGTTCCTGGAGGAGTGGCCGGGCCGCCGCGCCGAGCTGGAACGGAGGTTTTCCATCGTTTCCTGGGAGGCCCTCGCCTCGATAGGCTCGGCGGAACTGGACGCCACCGGGGATTTCGGCGCCGCGGGCCGGGGAGGACTCCGGATCCTCTTCCGGGACGGGAAGGACGAAGCTGCGGGCTTTCTCTGGATGAGGGGCAGCGGCACAGAGCCGGTTCTCCGCCTCATGGCGGACCTCCGCGGCCGGAATCCCGAGGGGGAGGCCTGGCTGTTGGACTGGCATAGGGAGATGGTGAAGGAGTCAGGAGCCGGGTAACGGGAACCGGGAGCCAGGGGTCAGGGGATCATCCGGAGGACGGAACCTGGTCCACGGCTGGCCTGATATTTTCCTGTCGCCTGGTTCCTGTCGACCGGTGCCCGTCTTGCGCCTGCCTCCATTATCTGCTAGTATCCGCGAACGAGTACAAGGAGCGGGCATGGGCATTCGCGGCGAATTGTTTTCCAGCAAGATCAACTGCAGGGGCAGGTCCTATTTCTTCAACGTCAAGGAAAACCGGACGGGGGACGTGTTCCTGAACATCGTCGAGTCCAAGCCCACGGAAAACGCGGAGTTCGACCGCAGATCCATCGTGGTGTTCAAGGAAGACATGAGGGAATTCCTCCAGGCCTTCGAAAAGGCCCTGCGGTACATCGACACCTCCCCGGCGCCCAGGAAGGCACGGCGGACCCCGAGGGCGGCCGGCAATCCGGAGGGCGGCGGTCCCAAGGAACCGACCCGCAGGAGGATGGTGGTCCGGAAGAAGGATTCGGAAAACCCCGGGGGAAGGCCCGGGCCAGGATCCCGGGAAGGGTAGGATCCCGGGCTATCTTCCCAGGATGGTAAGGATCCTTTCGAGGACCTTCTTCCTGTCCAGGGGCTTGACGATGTAGCTCTTAGCGCCCAGCAACAGGGACTTCTTGACGATGTCCTCCTTGCCCAGGGCGCTCACCATCACTATGGCGGCGTTCTTGTCGAATTCGAGTATTTTTTCCAGGGCGCTTACCCCGTCCATCTTGGGCATGGTTATGTCCATGGTGACCAGGTCCACGTTCGGGTATAGTTCCTTGTACTTCTCGATGCCAGCGACCCCGTCCCCGGCGGTTCCCACCACGTCGAATCCCTCGGAGGTGAGTATCTGGCCCAGCTGTTTTGCGATGAACATGGAATCGTCAACGATCATGACGCGATACGGGGATCCGTCCGGCTTGACGCCGTCGGGACGCTTTTCGTTGATATTGGGCATATCACTCTTGGCTATCATAGGCGTCCAGGCTCCTTTTCCCCGACCCGGCCGGGTACCGGCATGCCGTGCCCGGCCGGGAATGACCGGAAACGGTATCTTGATATTGTATAATCCATGGTGTTCAAGTTTGCAAGGCGCGCGGGGAGAAATGCGGTCCCGGGGCCTCTTGACTGTCGGGTGCCTTTTTCGCATACTTGCGGACACGTCTACGCGGTACGGGGTCCCGGCGGCCTCCGGCGGGCCGCGCGTAGGACCCTACGCATAGAAGGAGTACGACTGTGCCTTGCGGAAGAAAGCGAAAGCTGAAGAAGATCGCGACGCATAAGCGCAAGAAGAAGAAGAGAAAGAACCGGCACAAGACCCGTTGATGCGTCGCGGGAGAAGCGGCCGTTCCCGCTGGGATCGGCCGTTTTTTGTTGCCCGATACTCCGGAGGCGGGTAGTATAGCCTATGGCCCGTGATATCGACGTTCTGCAGCTCCTGCGCTCCTTCGCCGCGAAGAACAAGGTCTCGACCATAGACTATCGATCCTTCGCCCAGGCGGTACAGCGCCAGGCGGTCCAGGCCAACCGCGCGGATCCCGTGTACAGGGATCTGGCGGCCAATCCGGACGTGGTGCTGGTGCCGAAGCTGTTTCAGTACGCCCGGGATCGCAACCTTTCCATCAATACCGCCGGCGGCCAGATAGACACCATTTCCCTGCCCGAACACTTCACGGAACTCCTGCTCGCGGAATACCGCCGCATGGAGGAGAACCCGGATATTCCCTTCCCGGACGAGGAGAGCATCCACGCGGAGCTGCCGCCGGAATGGGTGCAGGCGGTTTCGGTGGAGACGGATCTGAGCTCCCTGATAGAGATCTCCCGCGACCGTTCGGCGCCTTTCTACCGGCTGGTGTTTCCGGAGGGAATCCGTCCCGTCCTGATCCTGTCTCCCATGGTGGCGGACAAGCTCCTGGAGCATGCGGTCCTCAAGGTACGCCAATACCTGCGCAAGGGCGGGAACAAGGATTTCGTCCAGAACAAGCTCTCATACGCCTTTCCTGGAAAGGAAATGCAGCTCAAGGAGTCCTTGTCCACCATCCTGATCAAACCCTACGACGCCGTACGGGACATGCGTACCTCGGGGAACGACTTCACCTTCGCGCTCTGGGCCTACCTGGCCAGTTACATGAAACAGGACGTCTTCAAGAAGTCGGACAAGAATCCGGAAGACTGGTCCAACCTCCAGGCCATCTTCCTCTGCGAAGTCTACAATAATTTCTATAAGAGCAAGGCCCAGCGGGCGGTAGAGCGGGAGACGGCATTCAAAACCCTGGAGACCCTTCTTCGAAAATCTCCGTACAATTTCACCCTGGACGAGGTGACGAATTTCCGGGATTCCATGGGCCGCCCCCTCCTGGGCAAGTATACCCGGGAGGAGCTGGAAGAGTGGCTGAGGGAGCGGACCACCCAGGCGGATGCCGGACGCCTCCCGGAGCTGCTCATGCCCGTCACGTCCCGGGGACAGCGCTGGCTGGTCGCCAAGAACCGGGTCCTGCCCCTGGTGGTACGCCTGCTGGGTGAGGCGAGGGCGTCGATCCGAACCTCCCTGATCTCGGAGTGGAAGTCCGTCCTGGAGGTCTACGCCTCCATTCCCACCATGGAGGACGACGCGGCCTACCGCCGGGACCTGGAAGAACGGGTAGCCAAGGGGTATCCCATCCTCTTCGTCCTGGTTTCGGAACGAATATTCTCCCTGGTGTATACCGAGCTCCGGGAAACCCCGGACGCGGTGCCGGAACTGGACCGCTTCTTTTCCAAGGGAGACCTGGTGCCCATCGACGAGCTTCTGGACCTGCGCAGGAAGCATCTGGTCATGGACGTCCGCAACCTCCTGCCCATCTGGTACACCCTGCCCATCATCTCGGGGTTGTTCGCCTTTCTGTTCCGGCTCACCAGCCGGAAACGGGCCCGGAAGGAACGGCTGGCCAGCATCGCGGAGAAGGCGGACCCGACCCGGCCGGAGAAACCCGAGACACCGGGCAAGTACTCCGACCGCCGGCTCGAGTTCGCCGCGGCGGCTGCCAAGGTGGAGCAGGTCCTCCTCCCGGAGGGCTACAAGCTGGACGAGTACCTGTCGGTGCTCATCAACCGGTGGAACACCATGCTCAACCCCCAGGCCAAGGCGGACCTCACGGAGGACGTCAACTCCCTGGTCCGGGATTACCTCCGGGGACTCCTTCGAAGCCTCCGGCCTTCGAATCTCACCGCGGAGCGGGTGAAGGGCCTGGCCGCGACCCTGGCCGACACCCCCTCCCTGCTGAAGATCAGGAACCACGCGGCCCTGGAGGAGTACATCCGCCTGTACATGGTCCGTCTCCTGAAGGCCAAGTAGCCCGAACCCGGGAACCCCGCCCGATTCGCGTCAGCAACTCCCCCCGGAAGCTTCGGGCCGTCGGCCTCCAGCGGAGGAGGGGTCCCGTTCCCCCGAAAGCTCCTGCGGCATGTGAATTTGATTAAAAAGTCCCATTAATTTTGAAAAATAAAATAGCCTTTCAACAATTGCCGTTTTTGCTTGCGCGCTCCGGAAATCACAGGTATACTCAAGCATCCGACGGAGCCACGAGCCGCCCGGCATCGTACATGTTTCCTCCAGACCGCACAGCTGCGGGCCTTCGGATATCGGTGACCAAGGAGCGCGCATGCACGCCATACTGGTGATCAATCCGGGATCCACCTCGACGAAGATCGGGATGTTTCAGGATCTTTCGGAGGTTTTCACGGAGACGGTCAGCCACTCCGCCGAGGAGATTTCCCGCTTCGCATCCATCGCCGATCAGTACGGATTCCGGGAACAGCACATCCGCGAGGCCCTGAAGAAAAGGGATTTCGACGTTCGCCGAGTTTCCGCGGTGGTCGGCCGGGGAGGGCTCCTGCGCCCGATTCCCGGCGGGGTGTATCGGGTGACGGAACCCCTGTTGGAGGACCTCCGATCCGCGAAGTTCGGTGAGCACGCCTCGAACCTGGGAGCCCTCATCGCCCATGCCCTGGGCAGGGAGTGGGGCGTCCCGTCCTTCATCGCCGATCCCGTGGTGGTGGACGAGCTTTCCGACGTCGCGCGGGTATCGGGCCACGCACTCTTCGCGCGCCGCAGTATCTTCCATGCCCTGAACCAGAAGGCCGTCTGCCGGCGCTACGCCCGGGAATCCGGCCGGTCCTACGAGGACCTGACCCTGATCGTGGCCCATATGGGGGGGGGCGTGTCCGTGGGACTCCACCGCAAAGGCCGAGTCGTGGACGTGAACCAGGCACTGAACGGGGAAGGTCCGTTCAGCCCGGAGCGCTCCGGAACCCTTCCCGCCGGCGACCTGGCCAAGCTTTGCTTTTCCGGGAAACATTCGGAGAAGGAAGTGCTCCGGATGATAACGGGGCAGGGCGGCATGGTGAGCCTCATGGGGACGAACGACATGCGGGAGGTCGAGAAGGCCGCCCTGGCGGGGGACCCCAAGGGCGACCTCTGTTACCGAGCCTTCATATACAATGTAGGTAAGTACATCGGCTCCCTGGCCGCGGCCGCTTCCGGAGAGGTGGACGCGATCATCCTCACCGGAGGCATAGCCCACGGCGCGGGGATCCAGGAAGGCATAACCGGAATGTGCGGCTGGATAGCCCCCGTCGTCACATACCCGGGGGAGGGGGAGCTGGAAGCCCTGGCCTTGGCCGGCGTCCGCGCCCTGACCGGGGAAGCGGTAATCCAGGAGTATTGAGATGAAGACGATCCAGGAGATTCTGGACAGGGCCCGTTCCCTGGGCCGCAAGCGCATCGCGGTGGCGGCCGCCCAGGAGCACAGCGCCCTCGAGGCCGCCGTGGCCGCAGCGGAGTACGGGCTGGCGGACCCCATCCTGATCGGGGACCTGGAAGCGGTGGACAGGATTGCCGGCGAACTCGGGGTGGACATCTCCCGGTTCCAACGCTTCGAGGAGAAGGACAACGCCCGGGCCGCGGCCAAGGCCGTGGAGCTTGTCCGCTCCGGACAGGCGGACCTCCTCATGAAAGGAATCCTGGATACCTCCATCCTTCTGAAGGCGGTGCTGAACAAGGAATCGGGTTTGAACACGGGCCGCCTGACCAGCCATGTTGCGGTGATGGAGACACCCTCCTACCACAAACTCCTCATCGTGACCGACGCGGCCATCAACATCTCCCCCGACATCCCCGGCAAGCTCGACATCATCGACAACGCCGTGCAGGTCGCCAAAGCCCTGGGCATCTCGATGCCCAAGGTGGCACTGCTGGCGGCGGTGGAAAAGGTGAATTGGGAG
>JBFZER010000072.1:0-8175 GCA_041306765.1 Spirochaetota bacterium
AGGGTGGAGTGGAACTTTTGTATGGCGTTGCTCTTTTTACTCTTTTTTACCTCTCCCTTTTCTCTCTGTGTCTCTGTGTCTCTGTGGTTCACGTCCTTTAAATAATCCGATTTCTTAGAACCACTTCTTCTTCTTGAAATAGGCCACCATTCCCAGGGCGACCGAGACCATCAGCCCCCAGGTTGCCGGATAGGCCCAGGGAAGGTCCAACTCCGGCATGTGCCGGAAGTTCATGCCGTAGACCCCGGCGATGAAGGTGAGGGGAATGAATATGGTGGAGATTATGGTCAGGACCTTCATGACCTCGTTCATGCGGTTGGAAACCGCGGAAAGGTAGACTTCCTGGATGCTGGCCGCGGCTTCCCGATAGACTTCCAGGGAGTCCAGGACCTGGACGGTGTTCTCGTAGAGGTCCCTCAGGAAGGGGTCCAGACCGTCCTCCAGGATCTCGGACTGGGAGTGGAGCAGGGCGCCCACCGCCTCCCGCACGGGCCATACGGTGCGGCGCATGCGGTTCAGGTCCGCCTTGACTCCCTGAAGGTCCACCATAAAGCGGTTTCCCGCGGACTGGGCGGCCGCCGCGGTCTCCTTGGACTCGAGTTGGTCCCCGAGCCACTCGAGCACGGAGAAGTAGTTGTCCGCGATGACGTCCAGCAGGGCGTAGGCGAGGTAGGAGCTCCCCAGCCGGCGCAGACGCCCCACCCCGGTGCGGAGCCTGTCCCGTACCGGACCGAAGCAGTCGCCGGGCACCTCCTGGAACGTGAGCACCCCGAATCGGGTGATGACGATGCTGACCTGCTCGTACTCGACGGTGCAGTCGGGTCTGCGGGTGATCATCTTGGTGATCAGGAAAAAGTATTGCCCGAAATCCTCGGCCTTGGGACGGTGTTCCGTGTTCAGGATGTCCTCGATGGTCAGGGCTTCCAGGCGGAAGTAACCGCACAGGCGCTTGATCAGGTCCTGGTCCGCCAGGCCGTTGACGTTCACCCAGTTGACCATGCCTTCTTCCTGCATGGCCAGGATCTCCTCCAGGGACTCGGGGGTGATGAAGGATACCTGCTCGGCGTTGTATTGGATCAGGGACAGGGTCGCCTCCACCGGGGTACGGTCGCCGATATAGATGGGCGTACCCGGTACGCTTCCGGCGGTTCCGGATGCCACGCTCTTGAAGATGGGTTCGATGGTCCGTGGGGGCCTTGTCCTGCGGCTGTCCTTCATGCCCTACAGAGTAGTCCTTGCCTCGCTGCCTGGCAATCCCGCCCCGTTCGGACGATACTTTGAGAGGGAGACGGGATCGCTGAAAGTTCTTTTCTATTACAAGAACTATTACTATTTTATCAACGTATTTGCCGGGTTCGGACAACCTACCCGGTTCCCTCGATGACAGGTACGACCGTTCCGGGAGGATCCTTCATGAAACCGCGTATGTCCTTCGCCGCTCTTGTCCTTCTCTCCATCCCCCTCGTCCTCGCCGCCTGCGGAAAGCCCGACGGGGTCGCCGGCGCAACGGCCTGGGATGGCCGGCAAGCGCCTCAGGCCGTGGCGGTCGAATCCTTGGTGGTCGCACGCGGCAGTCTGGCCGACGAGATCCGCGCCTCCGGTACGGTGGCCGGGGTCCGGGAGGCCTTCGTGGTCTCCGAGACCCAGGGCATCGTGAAGAGCGTATCCTTCGGGCTGGGAGACCGGGTGGCGGAGGGACAGGAACTCCTGCGGGTGGATGACAGCATCGCCGCCCTCAACCTGGACCGGGCGAAAGAGCAGTACGAGGCGGCCCGGCTGGAGCTGGAGGCCACGGAAAAACTGGCCGCCTCGGGCCGCGCTTCCCCGGCGGACCTGACCCGGGCCCGGGGCAACTCCAGCGGGGCCAAGGCCCAGTACGAAACCTCCCTCAAGGCCTTCAACGACGCGCGGCTCCGGGCGCCGATCTCGGGGGTCGTGGCTTCCAAGGAGGAAGTGGCGACCGTGGGAGCCACCCTGGCCCCCAACCTGCGGGTGGCGCGGATCATCGACACCTCCTCCTTCCGGATCACCGTGGGGGTGGGGGAGCGGGAGGTTGGGCTCATCGAGCCCGGCGCGGCCGTGAAGGTCTACGTGCCCGCGGCCCTGGGGGAGGCGTTCGTCGAGGGCTCCGTAGCCGCCGTGGCCGCGGGGGCCGATCCCGCGACCGGCAGCTTTCCCGTGGTGGTTTCCTTCCGGAACGGGTTTTCCGGCCGGGTGAAATCCGGCATGGCCGCCTCCGTGTCCATCGCGGCCCGGAAGGCGGAACCCGCGGTGGTGATCCCCAGCGCGGCCCTGGTGCGCCGGGGCTCCGAGTACGCCGTGTTCGTGGACGCAGGGGGTACGGCGGAGATTCGGCCCGTCACCCTGGGCCGCCGGTCCGGGGTCAAGGTGGAGGTGCTTTCGGGCCTGGCGGAGGGGGAGAAGCTGATCATCAGCGCCCTGACCCAGCTCCGGCCCGGGGTTCCCGTCACGGCGGCGGAGCGCGGCGACACGGCCGGGTGGGAATAGGAGACGGTCATGAACCTTCCGAAATTCTCCACCGAGAACAGCGTCCTTCTTACGATCGTACTGGTCACGGTCCTGGTCCTGGGCACCTTCAGCATCGCCCGGATGCCCCAGGAGCAGTTTTCCGAGGTTCCCTTCTTCTGGGTGAACATCGCGGTTCCCTACCCCGGCGTCTCCGCCGGGGACATCGAGCGCTCCGTGGTCGTGAGGATCGAGCGGGAGATGCAGGGGATCGACAGCCTCAAGCAGATCCAAAGCGTGGCTTCCGACGGGCTTGCGATCGTGCGGGTCGAATTCGACGACGGTATATCCAACGAGGAGTTCGACCGACTCTTCCAGGACGTGCGCACCCGGTTCACCCGGGTCGAGCTGCCGGACGGCACCCTCCAGGCCCTGGTGGACGACTTCTCGTCCAACGACTTCCTGCCGGTCATCGAGGTGGCCGTGTCCGGCCCCGCCCCCTACGAGGACCTGAACCGGATCGCCCGTTCCCTGCGGGACCGGATCCTGGAGGTCAAGGACGTCTCTTCCGTGGACCTGGTGGGGGACCGGGACCGCCGCATCGTCGTGGACGCGGACCGGGACCGCCTGGAATCCGTGGGAATCTCCCTCTCCGAGGTCCTGAGGGCTGTCCAGCAGAAGAACGTCACCGTGCCCGGGGGAACCCTGGAGACCGTGTCCCGGGAATACCTTCTTCGGACCGTGGGAACCCTGCAGGGCATCGGGGACTTCGACCGGGTGATCGTACGGAGGGTCGGACCGACCGGGGCCGTGGTGCACGTGGGCGACGTGGCCCGGGTCTACGAGGCCTTCGACGAGAGCGGGGATACGGCCCGCATCAACGGCGAACGGGCCGTGATCCTGCGGGTGGGCAAGGTCCCCCGGGGCAGCGCCATCGGGGTCATCGACGGGGTAAAGGGAATCGTCTCGGAAACCTGGCCGGGCTTGCCGGAAGGCGTCCGGATCGACCTGGTCAACGACTCCACGGTGCAGATCCGGGACAGCGTGGACGTCCTGGTTTCGAACGCGGGCCAGGGCTTGGTCCTCCTGTCGGTGATCCTCCTCTTTTTCCTGGGCATCCGAAACGCCCTGATGACCGCCCTGGGCATCCCCGTAACCTTCGCCATCACGTTCCTGATCCTCGAGGCGATGGGGGAAACCCTGAACTCCAACACCCTTTTCGGCCTGGTCCTGGTCCTGGGGCTGATCGTGGACCACGCCATCGTAATTACCGAGAACACCCACCGTCTGCGGTACCTGGGGTACGACAAGAAACGGGCGGCCATAGAGGGAACCTCCCAGGTGGCCTGGCCCATCGTCTCCTCTTCCCTGACCACCGTGGCGGCCTTCCTTCCCCTGATGCTCCTGCCCGGAACCATCGGGAAATTCCTGCGGGTGATCCCCCTGACGGTGATCATCGCCCTCCTGGCATCCACCCTGGAGGCCATCCTCTTCATCCCCTCCCACGCCGCCGAGTGGCCGGGCGGGGATCGACTCAGCGCAAAGCCGGATCTTTTCCAGAGGATCCGCCCGGGCTTCGAACGCTTCATCAAAACGCTGTACGGCCGGCGGAAGCTCGTGGTCCTGGGCTTTGCGGTCGTGACCATCGCGATCTTCGCCGCGGTACCCTTCATCCGGCAGGACCTGTTCAGCGCCGAGGACTTCACCCTCTTCTACATCGACCTGGACCTGCCCACGGGCTCGAACCGAGAAAAGACCGAGCAGACCATCCGGGCCTTCGAGGAGCGCATCCTGCCCTTGAAGGGCAACGGGGAGGTGGCCAATGTCATCTCCTCCGTCGGATTCCGCTCCGACGGGAGCGGCGGGACCTCCGCGGGCAACGTGGGCCAGATCGTGGTGGACCTGACGGAGCTCAAGGAGGGTCGCAAACGGTCCGTGACGGCGGTCATGGACGAGATCAAGGGGATGACCTCGGGCATCCCGGGGCCGGAGCGGGTGATCTACCGCAAGGCCCAGTCCGGGCCTCCCGTCTCCCCCCCCGTGGGCTTCAGGATCCGCGGGGACGACTACGAAGGGCTGATCGAGACCGCGGCCCTCATGCGGGAACGCCTGGCGGGCTACCCGGAGCTTTTCAACATCGAGGATACCCTGCAGTCCGGGACCCCGGAGCTGCGGATCCGCATCAACGAGGAGCGGGCCGCGGCCTACGGGCTTTCGGTGGCCGCCGTCGGGACCTTCATCCGGGGCTCTTACTCCGGGTTCCCCGCCGGAACGGTCTTCTTCCGCAACGAGGAACTGGACGTGATCGTGCGCTACGCCGGCACCGGAGGAGCCTCCTCGGTGGAGCGCCTCCGGGAGCTCAAGATCCCCGGGGCGGACGGCCGCCTGGTCCCCTTCTCCGCGGTGGCGGAGTTGGTGGAAGGCGCGGCCCTGGCCTCCATCAAGCGGGTGGACGGGAAGCGGGAAGTGGAGGTCTCTTCCGAGGCCTACGACAAGGAGGGGGTGCAGGGGATCAACGCCGACATCCGTGCCTGGTTCCAGGCCGAGGTGGCCCCGCGCCATCCCGACCAGACCCTGATCGTGGGCGGGGAGTTCTCGGAGTTCGCGGACCTCCTTATCCAGATCCTCCGGATCTTCCTGGTCGGGCTCTTCCTGATCTATGCCGTGCTGGGCGCGCAATTCAAGAGCTACACCCAGCCCTTCCTGATCCTCCTGTCCGTGCCCATCGCCTTCTCGGGGGTGATCCTGTACCTCCTCATGTCCGGTACCCCCTTCTCGACGACGGTGCTGTACGCGGGGGTGGCCCTGGCGGGCATCTCGGTCAACGATTCCATCGTGCTGATCGACTTCATCAACGAGGACCGGAGGAACGGCAAGCCGGTGTACGAGTCCGTGGTGGACGCCGCGGTCACCCGCCTCAGGCCCATCTTCCTCACCTCCATCACGACCATCGCGGGATTGCTGCCCACGGCCCTGGGGCTGGGCGGATATTCCGTGGTCTGGGGTCCCATGGCGGCAACCATCATCTTCGGCCTTATCTTCTCCACGGCCACCGCCGTCACCGTGGTGCCCGCACTCTACGGCCTTCTGTTCGACCGCAAGCCCCGGAAGGCCAAGGCGGCGGCATGAACACCATACAAAGGATTGGAGCCATGAAACCTTCGTTCCTTCGGGCGGCCGGGGCCGCTGTCCTCCTGGTTCTCCTGCCCCTCGGGACCCGGGCCCAGCCCGCCGCGGGCGGAACCGCCGGCAACGGCGCCGCCGGAAACGGCGCCGCACTGTCCCTGGCCCAGGTGGCAGCCCGGGCCCTGGAGAACGATCCCGCGGTGGCAGCCTCCCGGGCCGCCGCCGAAACCGCCCGGGTCCAGTACGAGCTCAAGCTGGACGAGGCGAAGCCCCGGTTCATCCTGGGGCTTACGCCCTTTTCCCTGGACCAGCGGCGGATTTTCGATTTCACGGGAGCGCCTCCCTTCGAGTACGCCGACGCCCGAACCCTGAGCGCAGGGGGCGGCCTCACCCTGAACCAGGCCCTGCCCACAGCGGGCACCCTGAGCGCCGGCGCGGAAACCTCCTTCAAGGCGATCGACACGGACGGGTCTCTGGAATACGAGCTTTCGCCTTCCCTGTCCGCCGGCCTCCGCCAGCCCCTGGGGGCCGGGGGGCAGTTCCTGCCCACAGCCGTCGCGTCCGCGGCCAAGCGCTCCGCGTCCCTGGCGGCGGACCAGGCCGCCCTGGACGACCTGACCCGCCGCAACCAGGCGGTTCGGAGCGCCGTGGACCTGGCCGGCCGGGTGCTGGTACTCCGGGCCGTGCTGGACGCCCAGACCGCCAACCTGGAGACCGCGCTCAAGCGGGCGGAGAGCGCCCTGCTCCGTCGGCGCGGCGGCACCGTCACCGAGGACGCGGCCCTGGAGCTGGAGCTGGCCGCGGAAACCCTGCGCGCCGCCCGGGAGGATACCCGCCTGGCTTTGAGGGACTCGGAGCGGCGCCTGTCCGGGGTCCTGGGCTTGTCCGAGGTTCCCGCCCTGTCGGCCGGCCTGCCGGTCCTGGCCGCGGCGCCGGCCCCCGATCCCCGCTCCTCCCCCGAGGCGATGCGGGCCGCCCTGGCCCTGCAAAAGGCTTCCGCGGACGCGGCCTCCCGGGCCCTGGCGGACTCGGCGTCCTTCGGCGCGAACCTTTCCCTGGAACCCCGCTACCCCGACACGAGGGCGGCCCCCGACGATCTCGGGACCCTCCTTTCGGACTACTTCGGCGGCGAGCTTGGGACGGGGGTGAACCTCAACCTTACCCTGACCCTGGACGTGCCCTTGGGCGTGCGGGATGCCAAGGCCTTGCGCGCCCGGGCTGACCGATTGGCCTTCGAGGCGGCGGAGGCGAACCTGCGGGCCGCGGAGAGGGCGGCCCTGGAACGGTCGGCCGCCCTGGAGGAGCGGAGGGTCTTCCTTGCGGACCGGGCGGGCATCCAGAAACGGATCGCGGAACTGTCCCGGCGCAAATGGGAGCGCCTTCGGGACCTGGCGTCCGCGGGAACGGTTCTGGCGGATGACGTGGAAGCGGCCAAGGCGGACTGGGACCGGGCCGTCTCGGACGTGCTGCGGACCGAGGTGGACCGGATCCTGGCGGAGATGGACATCCGGGCCCTCCGGGGCGAGGACCTGGCCTCGGCGCTGGCCGGGGGTACATAGCCCGGCTTGACCCCGGATCGCGGATGGAACCGGGGGCGGCGCCCTACACAAGCGGCCTCGCCCCGGTGTATCCTGCGGCCATGGCAACCGTCGACGACAAGAAGATCATCTACTCCATGTACCGGGTCTCCAAGCGGCACGGAACCAAGCAGGTCCTGAAGGACATCAGCCTCTCGTACTTCTACGGGGCCAAGATCGGGGTGATAGGCCTGAACGGCTCGGGCAAGTCGAGCCTCCTGCGGATCCTGGCGGGCGTCGACGCCGAGTTCGCCGGGGAGACCACCGTGTCCCCGGGCTACACCATCGGATTCCTGGAGCAGGAGCCGAAGCTCCAGGCCGGAAAGACCGTCAAGGAGATCGTCAGCGAGGGGGTCCAGGAGATCGTGGACCTCTTGGCGGAGTTCGACCAGGTGAACGAGGCCTTCGGGGACCCGGACGCGGACTTCGACAAGCTGGCCACCCGGCAGGCCGCCCTCCAGGAAAAGCTGGACGCCTCGGACGCCTGGGACCTGGATTCCCGCCTGGAGTTCGCCATGGAAGCCCTGCGCTGCCCTCCGGGTGACCAGATCGTGGACGTCCTGTCCGGGGGCGAGCGCCGCCGGGTGGCCCTCTGCCGCCTGCTCCTCCGTAAGCCCGACATTCTGCTTCTGGACGAGCCGACCAACCACCTGGACGCGGAGACCGTGGCCTGGCTGGAGCGGCACCTCCGGGAGTACGCGGGCACCGTGATCGCCGTGACCCACGACCGCTACTTCCTGGACAACGTCGCCGGTTGGATTTTGGAGCTGGACCGCGGGGAGGGCATCCCCTGGAAGGGCAACTACTCCAGCTGGCTGGACCAGAAGCGAACCCGCCTGGCCCAGGAAGAGAAGGGCGAGAGCGAGCGGGCCCGCACCCTGGAGCGGGAGCTCGAGTGGATCGGCCTGAGCCCCAAGGGCCGGCACGCCAAGAGCAAGGCCCGCATCGCCCAGTACGAGAAGCTCCTGGCCGAGGACGGGCGGGAAAAGATCAAGGAAACCAGGAT
>JBFZER010000073.1:0-3515 GCA_041306765.1 Spirochaetota bacterium
GTCCTGGAGGACGACGTGTTCTGCGGCCCGTCGTGCGTGTTCACCAACGTCATCAACCCCCGGTCCTTCGTGGAGCGCAAGCACGAGTACCTTCGTACCCTGGTCAAGCGGGGCGCCTCCATCGGGGCCAACGCCACCATCGTGTGCGGCGTGACCCTGGGGGAGTACTGCTTCGTGGGGGCCGGCAGCGTGGTGACCCGGGACGTGCCCGCCTACGCCCTTGTGCACGGCAACCCGGCCCGGGTCCGGGGCTGGATGTGCGAGTGCGGGGTGAAGCTGGGGGAAGACCTGGCCTGCCCCGCCTGTGGGAAAAGATACAAGAAGTCCGGGGACGGGCTTCAAGATTGCAGATGATTCAGAACAGGATCATCACGATTATACACGATTGACAGGATTGTCCGGGACCGGGGAGGATGGTGGTTCTCGGAATCTCCCGAGTTTTTCACCCAAACAGGTTGTAATCTTGACCAGTATGTCGATATACTGTCGACATACTGGATGAAAATGCGCTTTGATATACCGGAAGTCGATTACCCGACCCTGCTCCAGGCCCTCTCGGGCTACGCCCGCCCCCGGGACCGGATAACCCGGCTCCTCCGTTCCGGCGAGCTGGTCCGGATCAAGAAAGGCCTGTACGTGACCGAGGATCCCCGGGACTGGTATTCCCGGGAGGTCCTGGCCAATCTGATCTACGGTCCATCCTGCGTTTCCCTGGAGTTCGCCCTGGGGTACCACGGCCTGATTCCCGAGGCCGTCGAGACGGTCACCTCCGTCACGACGGCGCGGCGCAAGCGTTTCAATACGCCCGCGGGCCGGTTCGAGTACGAGCACCTGCCGGAATCCTGGTACTCCTTCGGCGTCCTGTACGAGACGGTGGATCCCCGGCGCGGCTTTTTGATCGCGTCCCCGGAGAAGGCGCTGGCGGACACGCTCTATCTGCGGACTCCGGATATCGGGAGGGGCGACATCGAGGGGCACCTGTTCGAGAACCTCCGGATCGACCCGGAGGATTTTGCGCGTCTGGATTTCTCGGCCCTGGAGTCCTCGTTAAAGGACTGCCCCCGCACGTCCGTCCGGGCCCTGGCCTGGTTCGCGTCCAAGGGGGCGGGGGGATGACCGACGCCCTGTCCGCCCTGATCGAGCGCAGGAAGCCCGGGACCTTCGGGGAATACGACCGGGCGATCCGGGAGGTGGCCCAGGAGTTCATGCTCCTCGGGTTGTGGCGCGGCAAGTTCTTCGAGAAGGCGGCGTTCTACGGGGGCACCGCCCTCCGGCTGCTCTACGGGCTGGATCGGTTTTCGGAGGACCTCGACTTTTCCCTTCTCGCGCCGGATCCGGATTTCCGCTTCGACCCCTACTTCGACTTCATCCGCAGGGAACTGGGCTCCCTGGGGCTTGAAGTGGAGATGGAAAGGCGGGACAAGGACACGGCGGTCGAGTCGGCCTTCCTCTCGTTGAACACCCGCAAAACGATGATCCGGATCGGGACTCCGGACCGCATTTCCGCGGCCGCCGCCCGGAACCGGACGGTCCGGGTCAAGTTCGAGGCGGACGTCGACCCGCCCGGAGGATTCGACACGGAGACGAGGGTCCTGCTGGAGCCGTCCCCCATCGGGGTCCGCGCGTTCTCCGGTCCGAGCATGTTCGCGGGGAAATTCCACGCCCTCCTGGCCCGATCCTGGAAGAACCGGGTGAAGGGCAGGGACTGGTTCGACCTGGTCTTCTTCGTCGGCCGGGGTATCCCGGTGAGCCTTCGGCATCTCCAAAGCCGGCTGGAGGCGGGAGGCCAGTGGAAGGGCGGCCGGCTCGGGCCCGGGGACGCCGCCGGGATGCTCCGGGAGAAGATCGAAATCCTGGACGTCGGGGCGGCCCGGGAGGACGTGGCCCGGTTCGTCCCCTCTCCGGGGGATCTGGATCTCTGGAGCCGGGATTTTTTCCGGGAGATCGCGGACCGGATCGTGTACTCGGAACCTGGATCCTGAAAGACGTACAATCATAATTCCAACAGGATCGACAAGATGAAGAGAAGATGAACAAGATAAAAGGGAAATATGTTTTCCCTTCATCTTCCATCTTGTAAATCCTTTCCTATCTTGTCCATCTTGTTGGATCTATTAAATAGGAGCACGGATGAGTACGTATGAATCAATTCTGAAGAAGATCTCCGACAAGACCGTGGTGGTCGGCGTAATCGGCCTGGGCTACGTGGGTCTGCCCCTGGCCGTGGCCTTCGCGCGCAAGGGCGTGACGGTCCTGGGCTTCGAGAAGAGCGGGAAGAAGGCGGCCGCGGTGAACGCCGGGAAGAACTACATCGGCGACATCCAGGACGAGGAGCTGGCCGAGGTCGTGAATGCCGGGAAGCTCTCGGCGACCATGGACTTCTCCCGCATCCGGGACTGCGACGCCGCGATCATCTGCGTGCCCACCCCCCTGGACAAGTTCAAGAAGCCCGACATGAGCTTCATCGAGGCTTCCTGCGCGGATATCGGCCGGAACATGAAGGCCGGGACCTTCGTCTCCCTGGAGAGCACGACGTACCCCACCACCACCGAGGACTTCATGAAGCCCATCCTGGAGAGGGAATCCGGAATGAAGGAAGGAGCGGATTTCTGGCTCTGCTTTTCACCTGAGCGGGTGGATCCGGGCAACAAGGACTACAAGACGGACAACACCCCCAAGGTGGTGGGCGCCCTGGGCGAGCAGGCCAGGCAGATCGCCCTGGCCCTGTACGGGATCGCGATCCAGCATTTGCACGCCGTGAGCTCCCCCCGGGCAGCGGAGATGGTGAAGATCCTGGAGAACACCTATCGCCTGGTGAACATCTCCCTGGTCAACGAACTGGCCCTGCTGGCGGGCAAGATGGGCATCAACATCTGGGAGGTCATCGAGGCGGCCAAGACCAAGCCCTACGGGTTCCAGGCCTTCTACCCCGGCCCCGGGATCGGCGGGCACTGTATCCCCCTGGACCCCTTCTACCTGGAGTACATCGCCAAGGGCTTCAACTTCGACCTTACGATGATCAACACCGCCGGTAACATCAATAACCTGATGCCCTACCGGATGATGAACAAGATCGCCTTCGCCTTGAACCGCCAGAGGAAGGCCCTGAACGGGTCCACGATCCTCTTCCTGGGGGTGGCCTACAAGCCGGACATCGACGATCCCCGGGAGAGCCCGGCGCTTCTGGTGATGGAGGCCGTGGCCAAGAAGGGCGCGAAGGTCCTCTACCACGACCCCTACATCCCCGAGGTGACGGACGACCACGGCCGGACCTGGAAGGGCGTGGAGCTCACGGACGAGGCGATCGCCTCCGCTGACTGCGTGGTGTTCACCACGAACCACGCCTGCCTCGACGTGGAGCGGATCGTGGAAAAAGCGAAGCTGGTCGTGGACACCCGGAACGCGGTCAAGCGGGTGCACATCGAGGACGGGAAGGTGTAAGCTGTAGATGGAGGTTTAAATGAAAATAGATGTCTGGAGTGAATTTGAGTAGCATAAATTTGAGTCGCCTGACC
>JBFZER010000074.1:0-7377 GCA_041306765.1 Spirochaetota bacterium
CTCCTGGACGACCTGCTGACCCTGGCCCGGCTGGAGCGCCCGGACGCACCCCCGCTTCGCAGGGATCACACGCCGGTGCGGCCCCTGCTCGAGGACGTCGCCGCCTCCCTGGAGCACCGACGGGCGGAGCGTGGATCCCGCATCGAGGTGAGCTGTCCGGAAGACTTGTCCGCGGACATCAACGGGGGGCTTATCGAGCAGGCCATGCTCAACCTCGCGGACAACGCCCTCAAATACTCCGGAGAGGGCGCGGCCGTCGAGATCGCCGCGGAAAAGGTCGACGGGTTCCTGGAACTCCGCGTCCGGGACGATGGCCCGGGCATCCCCGCCCGCCACCTGCCCCGAATCTTCGAAAGGTTCTACCGGGTCGACAAGGCCCGGAGCCGCCAGGAGGGCGGGACCGGCCTGGGGCTGGCCATCGTCCGTCACATCGCCCTGGCCCACGGCGGGGAGGCCTCGGTGGAGAGCCGAGAGGGCGCGGGGAGCACATTCCGGATCCGGGTGCCGATGGAGTGGACAGTGGACAGTGGACAGTGAACGGAAATGCCACGAGAGCCGCGGTCAAGTCACACGCCCAGGCGTTGAAATCCACCGCGCCATTCACCCACTCCCGTCCACCGCTCACTGTCCACCGTTCACTGTCACCACCCACGCCGCTTCCCCGTCCGCCCTCAGCTCTACGGAAACCCGTCCCCAGGCCGCATGCCAGCGGCTCACGCCGACGGGAAGCGAGACGACGGCCCTCCCCTCCCCGTCCGGGACCAGGGCCCGGCCGAAGGAACTGTCGGAGGCCGCGGGTCCCGGCAGGCCGTCCACCGAGGCCGGAAACAGGAGAGGGGGGTCCAGCCAGGTCACCCGGAAGGTTTCCGCGGCCAGACTTTCCGCGAAGTCCGACGGCGGACGAAGCCAGGGGTCCCCGAGGCGGGCGACGGCCTCCCGGGAAAACCTTTCCAGGTCGAACCTGGCCGGATCGATTCCCGTGAGGATCAGGACCCGGGCGGCCTCGGCACGGTAGCCTCCCTCCCAGGTCAGGGTCAGCTCACCTTCCCCAGCCCTGGGGTACACGGCTCCCGCGGGTCGGAGCTTCCTGCCGGCCCAAACAGGATAGGCCAGGACCGCCGCGGTTTCCCGACGGGGAAGGCAGAGGACCGCCCGCCCGCCTGAGACCGCCTCGGCCCGGGTTTCACCCCCGATCCAGCAGGCGCGGTACTCCCAGACCGGGTCCAGGCCGCATTCGATCCAGTCCTGCGGAGGGTCCGGAAACCGGAGGAACACGGTCTCCCATTCCGGGAAGAGCCGGCAGTCGGAGAGGCTCGTCAGGCAGACTATCGCCGCCGGAAGCAGGAGCCCGAAGGACCGCGGACGGGGCCCCGGGCCTCTCCTTGGCCGGGCACGGCTCCCGGCCCGGCGGAGACGGTTCGAAGAGTCGAAGCGCACCATGCGGGGTATCCGCCCGGTTCATGCCCCGCGCTTGCGCCAAGCCCGGTGATTTTCCCGCATCCGGGTCAAAGCTTCCGCGTATTCCGGAGTGCAGTAGTCCGGGTAGGTCCAGGGAAGGGGCCTCCATCCGCCTTTTTCGTACAGGAGGGTGAGCTCCGCGAAGATCCCGTCCCGGAGGGGTATCCGATGCGCCCGGTCCTTGGTCGTGGCCAGGATCAGGCGGCTGGGAAAGAGGAGGCCCGGATCAAGGTTGACCCTCCGTCGGCCGTCCCGGGAGAATTCCGTCTCCACCTGGTTGGTGAAGAGCTTGGCCTCCGCCAGGATGGACGGGTCCACGGGATCGCGGAAGCACCTCAGGGAGCGCAGGATGGGGGCGCCCAATTCCAGGTCGTAATAGGGGGACCAGGTGAAGGGGATCTCGGGGCTCCGGAAGCTCTCCGGTCCCCACCTGCCGGCCAGACGGGACCATGCCTCCTCCGCGGCCCCGGGGTCCGCCGCGGGGTAAAGGAGTCCCACGAAAAGCACGGCGGGTTCGAATGTCGCGGTTTCTCCCATGCTTGCCTTCAAGGTCATTTTAGACCATACTGGTGAGCTATGGAAGGGAACGGCGAGTACGAACGGCTCCTGGAGGAACGGCTCCTGGCGAAGGCGGAAACCCTGGACCGGTTGGAGCTTCCCAGGTTGAAAGAGGCCTTCAAGCTGTTCCAGACCGCCTTCCAGGGCATCCATACCGTCCTGCTCCGCAAGGGAGTCATCCAGAAGGATCCCTACAAGTTCGATCTCAAGATCTCCGAAGTCCAGACCCCCCCGGAAAGCCCCTTCGCGGAATCCGAGAAGAACGAGCAGATGAGCGTCCGACTCTCCCAGTTCGATTCCTACCTGGATTTCCTGAACGGCTACTACCAGTTCAGCGTGGACTTCCTGTCCATGGGCCGGGTGAAGAGGCTCATCAACCTGACCCGGTACTTCAACTTCCTGCAGTTCTCCGAGGCGAGCACCCAGCCGAACACCCGGTGCTTCGCCGAGGTGATCGGGCACGTCCGGAAGGGCACGGATCCCCTTTCCACGGGCATCCTCGGGGAGGGGCTTCTGAGCCTGGAGAGGACCAGCCGGGAGATCTTCCAGATCCTGAAGAGCCTGACCCTGTACCACAAGGAAAAGTACAAGCTCGATATCCGCCAACTGGTGCTCGCGGGGCCGGCCCTGGACCGGGTACGGGCGATAACCCACCGGGATGAGGTCCTCCGGGACATCAAGCGAAAGTTCGCAGAGACCCTGGGCGACCGCCCCTTCTATCCCGAGCTGGTGGAGGAGGTCCTGGCGGAGGATTTCTCCTCCGACGGCCCCGCCATCCGGGACGACATCCTGGCCCAGCTCCTTGTCAAGGAGGCGAAGAAGGCCGACCCCGCCCAGTCGAAGAACTTCAAGGCCATCGTCCTGGACGGGGCGAGGGTCCTGGCCGGGGCGGGATACCAGCTGGAGGAAGCCATCCGAAAGCTCCGGGAAAACTCGGTGCTCCTGGAGAACCAGAACCGCACCTTCCTGGGGCAGATGCGCAGGATGGTCCGCCGCCTCTTCAATCCGGCGGAGGACGACGTGGTCTACCAGGTCGAGTACTCCGACCCCATCACCGCGGAACACCGGAGGGAGGAGATCGACTTCACCCGGCTCTCCGAGGAGATAGCGCGCCGCGGGCGGGTCCTGTCGTCCATGATGGTCCGGAACTCCCAGTCCTGGCAGCGGCTGGCTTCCGCCCCGGAGGAGCAGGCCTACAAGTTCCTGGAAAAGGTCATGGAGGAAGTCCAGAGGTACTTCCGCCGTCTGTCCGCCCTGGACGAGTACTTCAAGAACGAGATCACGGACCCGGAGTCCAAGCCCAAGATCCGGGGTATAAAAGTCGAGCTGGCCTCCCTCAAGACCTCCATCGTCAAGGCGAACCAGAAGAAGCACGAATACGTCGCCCAGAAGGAAGAGATCGAGCAGATGCGCCGTCTGGGCATCCGCGCGGAAACCCCGTAGCGGTTCGAAAGGAGTCTCCCCGATGCGTCGGACCAGCGCTTTTTCCAGGCCGATCCTGGCGGCCGCGGCCGCCCTGTGCATCCTGTCCGGAGCCCGTGCCCAGGAGGGCGAGGCCAAGGAACTCGTGATCGCGTTGTCCCCCGGGGACTTCGAGATCCACCCCCACCACTCCATCTACGCCCAGGAAGCCCAGATCCTTTCCGGGCTCTACGAGGGGCTGTTCACCTACAACCCCGCGACCCTGGAGCCCGTCCGGGCTTCAGTCCGAAGCTTCAGCCGGTCCCGGGACGGCAAGACCTATACCTTCTACATCCGGGATTCGGCGCGGTGGTCCAACGGGGACCGGGTCACGGCGTCCCACTTCCGGGACGCCTGGCTCCGGATGATGGACCCCGCGGTCAAGGCGGAGTACGCGTCCTTCTTCGACATCATCCGCGGGGCCCGGGAATACCGGGCCGGCCGAACCAAGGATCCGGGCACGGTCGGGATCTCCGCCATCTCCGACGACGTCCTCCAGGTGACCCTGGAAGCCCCGGCGGCCTGGTTCACGAAGCTGCTGTGCCACCACTCCTTCTCCCCGGTCCACCCCTCCCTTCTGGGAGTCCGGGACTGGACTTCCCGGGCGGCTTCCGTGCCCTGCAACGGCGCCTTCCGCATCGAATCCTTGGGTTCGGAGGGTTTCGTCCTCGGAAAGAACGACGCCTACTGGGACGCGGACTCGGTGGGGCTGTCGGGCATCCGGGTGGTCTTTCCGGAAACCGCCGAGGAAGCCTCGCGGCGCTTCAACAACGGCGAGGTGAACTGGCTGGCGGGGGACGTGGACCTGGAATCCGTCCTGTACCGGGACGCCATCCAGGTTAACCCCATGTTCGCCACCCACTACTGGTTCTTCTCCTGCCGGACTGCCCCGTGGTCGGATCCCGACGTACGCCGCGCCCTGGCCCTGTTGGCGCCCTGGGACGAGATCCGCAGCCGGGAATACTACCTGATCCCCGCGACGGGCCTCGTCCTGCCCGTGGAGGGATACAAGTCCCCGGAAGGAATACGCGCACCGAAACCCAATGCCGCCCGGGCCCTCCTGGAAAAGGCGGGATACCCGGACGGCAAGGGCCTGCCCGCCCTTCGATTGCTCCTGCCCGAAGGGGAAGGCGCGGTCCGCATCGCCGAACTCCTGACAAAGGCATGGGGGGAAATCCTGGGATTGAAAGTAACCGTTAAAACCCTGCCGGCCTCCCGGTTCTACGGCAGCCTGGAAGGCGCGGACTGGGACCTGACCCTGAACACCTGGATCGGCGACTTCGCGGACCCCTTGGCCTTCCTGCAGATGTGGACCTCCGACTCCTCCCTGAACGACGCGGGGTATTCGGATCCGGACTACGACCGCCGCATCGCAGAGTCCTCGAGCCTGGAGGGCGAGGATCGGATGAAGGCCCTGTCCGAGGCGGAAGGGGTCCTCCTGGATTCCGGGACCGTCCTGCCGGTCTACCACAGCCTGGCCGTCAACATCGTGGATACGGAAATCGTCGAGGGCTGGTATCCGAACGCCCTGGACATCCATCCCTTCAAGTACATGCGCATCGGGTCTCCCAAGGCCCTGCCCAACCTCGTGCTCGCGAACTAGCAAGGAGCCCGCCATGAGAAAATTGCTCGCCCTGGCCCTGTACCTGTTCATCGGATTGCCCGCAATCCTTGGGACCCTTTTCCTGGTCCCCGTCCGGGGATGGGTATTGGACCGCGATTTCTACAAGGCCGTCGTATCCGGACCGGAAGCCCGGGCCGTACTGGAATCCCCGGCCCTGTACGAGCGCTTCGAGGCCACGATCCAGGCGGGCGATTCCCTGATCCTTTCGGGTCCCGCCACCGGGAAAGCCCTCCGGGCATCCCTTCCGGTACCGGAGCTCCTGTCCGCGGCGGGGACCGCCGTGGATTCCGCCTTCGACGCCCTGGAAAACGGCCGGGACGCCAACCGCTTCACCATGAACCTGGTCCCCCTGAAGACCGCCCTGGATCGCGGGGTCACCGAGTTCGCCCGGGTCTACGCCGCGGAGGTGCCCGTCGGTTCGGGCGCTCCGGCGGTCCCGGCCCGCCCCTCTGCGGATGCCCCCCTGGACCTCTCCGTCCGCCCCGCCGCAGTCTCCCAGGCCGAGTTCCGGACCGCGATCCGCGCCGCCTTGGCGGAAGCCGTGGCGGCCATACCGGACTCGGCGGAACCCCCGATGCCCGAGACCGGCCCCGGCGACGCTTTCCTGGTCAACGCCCGGAGCGCCCGGGACGCCCTGAACCGCGCGGCCCTCTGGATGTCCCTCCTGGCGGGAGGGGTGTGGATTGCCGGGGCCTTCGTGGCTTCGGACTCCGCGGCCAAGCGCCTGCGCTGGCTGGGCGGAACCCTCCTGGCGCCCGGGATCGTCGTGCTGACCGCCGGGGTCGCTCTCCGGCTTGCCGCGGACCCCCTGGTTCTCCGGGTCATCCAGGACCCCGAACTCCAGCGCGCCCTGGCGGATCCCGCGTTGAAGGCCGTACGCGACTGGATACACCGCCCCCTGTGGACCGTGTCGACCGGGTTCCTGGCCTCCGGCTCCCTGGCGGTGATCCTGGGGGGCGGCATTTCGGCTTCCCGCAGGGCCCTGCGGTACCGGGACTTCGAATAGCGGACGACGATGGCGCACGACGATTCCGAAAACGAACGCTTCCTCCGGAGCCTGGGCTTCCCCTCCCTCCGGGTCCATGACTCCTTCAACCACTTCGACTTCACCAAGGCCGGCCGCCGGATCCTGGTGATCGGCCCCATGGGCTCGGGCAAGACCGAGTTCTCCGCCCGGATCTGGCGGGACTCCCGGGTGGCCCTGAGGAAGGGAGAGGAGGTTGCCCGGGCCACCTCCTCCCGGGGAGCGGATCGCCGCAAGCTCTTCTTCGTCCGCTCCAGCCTGGACCGGGCGAGGTTCCCGGATTACCCCGAGGACGCCCTGGCCTACCGGGGCGGCTTCGAGCGCTGCGGGGACCAGATAGCCGCGGTCCGGGACTCCTTCGACCTGGAGAGCCTGTTGGCCTGCAATCCCGAGACGGGAACCTGGATCGTGGACGAGGCGGCCTTCTATGACGAGCGGGTGGCCTACCTCATGAGGGACGAGTCCGAAAAGCGGGGGCTCCTGTTTGTCTGCCCGACCCTGGTGCTCAACTTCCGCCGGGAGATATTCAACCAGACCGCCCGGCTCCTCCTGGAGACCGCCACGGACGTCTTTCCCCTCACGGCCTACTGCGAGCACCCGGACTGCATCGCCGACTCCCTCTACACCTACCGGTACTACACCATCGACGGAGTCGAGTGTCCGGCTCCCTACTTCGACCCCCTGATCATCATCGGGGGGGACCGGGACAAGGCCGATCCCCGGGAACCCAACTACTGCACCCGCTGCGACGACCACCACTTCCTGCCCGGAAAGGAATACACCTACTTCACCCTCAAGCCCCTGGGCGAGGCGGCCTCCCGGGGGGACCTGAAGCCCCTCCTGATCGAACTGGCCGCCCTATCGGGGAACATCGAGGGCTCCCGCCTGGCCGCCTCCCTCCGGAAGCGGCACCTGGAACGGGACGACCCAGAGCCGGCGAACATGGAGACCCTGCGGGTGCCCTGCCTGGCGGAGCGCGCCCTGGTCTTCCTCTACGCCGAGGCCAACCTCCTGTCCCTGGAGCACCTCCGGAGGGTCGTCACGGACCTGGGCCTGGACGTGGAGTACCTGGCGGAACGGCTTTCGGACAACCGCCGGCCGGTGGAGTTCTAAGCGGACAGGACCCCGTGCGCCCCCTCCAGGAATGCCGACAAGGCCGCCTCGCCCGGGAACTGGGCCTGGAACTGGACGGGGCCTCCCCCGCCCTTACCCCCGGTTTCCGGAAGGAGGGGCTTGAGGCGCTCACCCAGCC
>JBFZER010000075.1:0-2658 GCA_041306765.1 Spirochaetota bacterium
GGCACGAAGAAACGCGCCCGCGAATATTCCAGGTTTGATTTTCCTGCTTGGGTCGCATTCTTCCGCAGGTACCTCGCAGGAGTGGAAGAACGGTATCCTGTCCATTCGGAAGCGAGGACACGGAAATTCCTGGCCCTGTTCATCCTGGAATCCCTTCCGGAACCCCTCCCTCCCTATACAGAATCCTGGGAGAACGTCTCAAGGAATTACCGAAGATTGAGCAAGCGGTACCATCCGGATCTTGGGGGCGATGCGAACCGTTTCGTCCTTCTGAACCAGGCCATGGAGTCCATGCGGCCCGGAAACACAAGGAATTCCTAGGTTTTCAGAACGTATCCGGGCACGCTTACCTCGATGCCTCTCGCCGACATCCTGTCGGCTCGTCCGCGCCGGGGCGCGGACCGGCATATTCGGTTCAAATCCCGCAGCGCCCCCCAAATAGAAACGTCCGGGCAGCCGAAGGCTAACCGGACGTTTCCAATGGGCGCTGAGGGATTGCCCTCCAGCCCTCGGCATCCTGCCTTGGGCTTCCGGGCCGGGGTCGGCGCTCGCGCTCGCCATCCTGGCTCGCTCACCTCGCTGCCGCTCGGCGCGCCGACCCTTCAAATCCCTCAGCGCCTTCCAAGTACGAAACCCCGACCGGCCGGAAGCCGATCGGGGTTTCGTCTGGGCGCTGAGGGATTTGAACCCCCGACATCCTGGGTGTAAACCAGGCGCTCTGACCAGCTGAGCCAAGCGCCCGCAAGGGCGGACATTACCACGGGGGGCCTGCTTCGTCAACCGGCAGGCACCCCTGCCGGGACCCCGTCCGCGCTCTCGATAGTTCCCGGACATGAAATGGTTTACGTTGCTGCCGCCGGTCAACCGTGATAGACTACGGAAAGGCAGAGAAGTCGCCCGGGATCGCATCGTGCGCCTTGATCCAGGAGATTCCATGGAACTTGTGGGCATAGGCAACGCCTTGTTGGATGTGATCTCCTTCGTGGACCCCGATTACCCGCCGTATCTGGGCGTACACAACCTCACGACCAGTCATGTGCCGTACGACAGGATGGAGGATCTCCTCCTGGCCGTCCCGGATCCCATCTTCGTGGCCGGCGGCGGAGCGGCGAACACGGTGCGTGTCGCGGCCCTGCTGGGGCTGCGCAGCCGGTTTGTGGGTGCCGTGGGCAGGGACCGGTTCGGGGACTTGTTCCGGCAGGATATGGAGGATGCGAACGCCGAGTTCCAGGCCGTGGAGAAGTCCCATCCCACGGGAATCTTCCTGGCCCTGGTGGGGGAGGACGGATCCCGGTCCATCGTGGTATCCCCGGGGGCGGCGGCGGAGCTTTCCATCCAGGAAATCCCGGACAGGACCTTCATCCCCGGCGCCATCCTGTATGTGGACGGTTTTATCGCTTCCCGCAGGGAACTTTTCATCCATATCCTGGAACGAGGCCGGCAGGCGGGAATGCGGGTGGCGGTGGACGCGGCCAGCTTTTCCCTGGCCAGCCGCAACGCCCCGTTCTTCCTGGACGCCTTCGAGGAATACTGCGAGTGGGTCTTCGTGAACGAGGACGAGCTCCGCGCCCTCGCGGGCCTGCCCCTGGACGAGTCCCTTTCCCTCTTCGCGTCCTCCCGGTTCGAACTGATCGTCAAGCGCGCGGAGCGCGGGGCCATCTGGGCCTACGGGGACCGCCGGATCGACAGCCCGGTGCGGGCCTTCACTCCCATGGACGAGACGGGAGCCGGGGACGCTTTCGCGGCGGGATTCCTGGCCGCGGTCCTGGACGGCAAGCCCCCGGAAATCTGCCTTCGCATGGGCAACCGCATCGCCGAGGAGATCATCCAGGTACCCGGCTGCAGGCTGGACCCGAGCCGTCTGCGGCGGGCCCGGCAGTCTGTCCTGGCGTAATTCCTGCAAGGTCAGCAAGAACCCTCCGAATCCGGGTAAAACCCTCGCCAATCTCCTCAAAACCTTGCCCAAAACGGTCATAACCCGTATTTTATAGGCCGTACCCCTGTGAAAGGAGCTAGAAATGCCGGACAACGAGATCATACCCATCGAACAGCTTCTGCCCGCCAAGATCCCGATCATCCCCCTCATGGGAAAGCCGATATTCCCCGGAATCTTCACCCCCATCATGGTCGGCAACGGAGACGATGTCGGCACCGTGGACGAGGCCATGCAAGCCGACGGCATCGTGGGTCTCGTGATGATCAAGAACGAATTCGAGAAGCCAACCTCCCAGGACCTCCACCTGGTCGGGACGGTGGCCAAGATCGTCAAGCGGATCAATCTTCCGGACGGTTCGGTCAACATCTTCATCTCCACCCTCAAGCGGTTCAAGGTCAAGAAATTCCTCACCAAGCAGAGCCCCATCGTGGCCGCCGTGGAATACCTGGATGAGGAAGTCGACGACGCGGTCGAGGTCAAGGCCCTTACCCGGGCGCTGCTCTCGGAGATGAAGCAGGTCTCCGAGAACAACCCCCTCTTTTCCGAGGAGATGCGGCTCAACATGGTCAACATCGACCATCCCGGGAAGATCGCGGACTTCATCGCCAGCATCCTGAACCTGGACAAGAACGAGCAGCAGAAAGTCCTCGAGATGCTGAACGTGAAGGACCGAATGGAGCGGGTCCTGTTGTTCATCAAGAAGGAGCAGGAGCTCCTGAAGA
>JBFZER010000076.1:0-7856 GCA_041306765.1 Spirochaetota bacterium
CAGGGGGGCGCAGCCGGCGAGGGCTGCGAGGGCCAGGAGGGGAAGGCAGATACGGACCGTGGGGGTTCGGGCTGTCATGGGCGGGATTCCTTTCCTGTCAGGGGATACTCCACGGCGAGCAGGAGGCGGCTTGATATCGCGGTTCCCGTGCCCGGCGCCGCGTCGAAATCCGAAATGCCGCCTTCCGCCCGGAGAAGGAACGCCAGGGACGAGTCCGTCCGGTATCCGACTCCGATCGAAGCTATGCCCATCCAGCGATGGAGGAACTCCGGAGGGGTCTTGGAAACCGAGGTGAGCCCGGGAACCATGTCGACGGACAGCACCGGACCGACCACCATGCCCGCGCCAAGCCCCAGGAAGGTCCGCAGGGCGCCACGGCGCAGCGGGAGCTCCGCTTCCAGGCGGGGCACCGCCTCCAGGGCGAGGGCGAACAGGGAGCCGCTTCGCTCGAGGTCACCGCCCTGGCGGCCGCCGACTCCCCCGGACCACAGGCCCAGGCCCGTCGAGATCCGCAGCCGCACGGGACCGAAAAGCTTCGGTCCCGCCCAGACTAGTCCCGCCGAGGCGGCGGGAGACAGGAGGGTGCCCGCCGACAGGCCGAGCCCTTCGAAGGATTCGCGGAGGCCGGTATTCCAGGCCCCGCCCCAGAAGCCCGTCCCGAGGCCCGCTTCCAGGCTGAAGCTCTGGGCGTGGAGAGGGACCAGGGAAGACAATGCCAGAAATGCGGATAGGAATACTCTACGGCTCGGGGCTCGTTTTGACATCATTTCTCCGCTGCAAAGAATCGAGAAACCACGGAGAATACTATCACAGGCTTCGCCGCTTCGCACGATCCTTGCGGCCGTTCGATAGCGGGCGGAGTTCCATCCCGCGTTCCGGGTTCCTTAAAAGTGCAGCGTGAACATCGCCGAGAAGAACCCCCGTCCGCCTCCGGGAACGTAGACCTCGAAGAGGGGGTCCTCAACCCGCAGGATCGTCCCCGCGTAGACGCCCCCGTGGAAGGTTCCTCCGATCCCAAGAGCCAACCCCGCTCCTGCGGAGGCGAGGGTGCCGGACGCGTCCCCGTAGGCGGGGGACTTGTGAAGGCCGGAATACCAGCCGGCGTCCAGGAATCCGAGTATGACGGGCACCGCGGGACCCAGGGCGGGGCCGAAGACCCGGAGCTCCAGGTTGCCGTAGGCCTTGAGGGACGCGTCGTAGGCCCGGCTCGGATAGCCCCGCACCTCCCCCGCCAGGGCCTTCCCCTCGTACCGGCCTCCGAAGCCCTGGAGCACGAACAGGGGCTGGTCCGGGCCGAAGGCGGCGTCCGCGGACGCCCGGATCGCCAGCTGGGGGGCCAGGACCCGGAACAGCGGCGAATCTGAGGGAATCACCGGGAAATACCCCCGGGCCGAGGCGTTGAACCTCAGGTAGTCCACGGGGCCGAACCCGGAGGCCAGGAACGCCGGTCCCCACTCCACCGAGGACTCCGCGGCGATCCCGGCATCGATGCCCCGGCCCAGGTCTCGTACATGGTCGTATCCGAAGCCGGCCAGCAGGGCCGTGCCGAAAAGCCCCCGGGCGTCGGGGAAGACCGACGTGGAAAAGCCGCCGCGGTACACGTCCCAGCGGCCCCGGTACAGGAGGAAGGCCTCCAGCCGGTTCCCGCCTTCGCCGCCGGCCAACCCGAGGACCACTCCGATGTCCCACTGGCCGTTCGGGGCGTCGAACCGGGCCGGATCGTCGAAGGTTTCCGGGGCCGGGATCGGGTCCCCGGTGCCCGGGTCCCGGACCAGCTTGCCGTCCTCGTACCCGGCTCCCAGGCGGAGGGAGAGCGAGAGAGGCCGACCGCCCCCGGTGGACAGGGGAAAGCGGATCTCGACGTCCGCGCCGACGGGCACGGGGGGCCCCTCCAGGATCCGGAAGTTGAACCGGGGGGCCAGGAAGGTGAAGTCGGAGAACTCCGCATAACCGGGCGCCAGGAGGGAAGCGGCGATCAGGAAAAAAAGGGCGGCGCGTCTCAACCGGGTGCCTCCGGGGTTCCAGGAATTATTACTATATTAGTAATATTGGAGGCGGAAGGCAAACCGATTCCGGGGAGGTTTCCCCGGCCGGGTGGGACGGCGGAGGCGCGACCCCGCGTTGACAATCGGAAACGGGGGGGTACAATTCCTCGAGCGAGCGCGGATCCCGCGATCCCGCCGACAGGCCGGAGCGCGGGGCGGAAGGTGGACGGACGGTGGACCTTTCCCGCGGGCACGGGGGCGTGCGCCCGAGATTCTGTTTCCTCCTGGCCAGCGTGCACACCGGCGCATCCGTGGACCTCTGGCACGGGGTGGCCGAGGAGGCGGAAGCCCGGGACGTCGACCTGGTCGTCCTGCCCGCCGGGCGCCTCGGGGCCCGGGAGGAGTACGAATACATGCGGAACGGGCTCGCCCGCCTTGTGAACCCCCGGTCCGCGGACGGCCTTCTATCCTGGGTCTCCAGCCTCTCCGGGGAATGCGAACCCGGGGACCTGATCGCCCTGCACGAGGGATTCGGGCCCCTGCCCGCCGTGACCCTGGCCCAGCGCATCGGGAGCGCGCCCGCCGTGAGCCTGGACGCCTACGGCGGGATGCGGGCTCTCCTGGAACACCTCCGGGACGTCCACGGCTACGAGCGCATCGCCTTCCTCCGGGGACCTGCGCGCCACGCCTCCGCAGCCGACCGCTTCCGGGCCTACCGGGACTTCCTGGCCGACCGAGGCCTACCCTGGGACGATTCCCTGGTCTCCAGCCCCCTGCCCTGGGACGAGGGGGAAAAGGCCCTGTCCGAGCTCCTGGACCGGCGCGGCCTGGTGCCCGGACAGGACTTCCAGGCCGTCGCCGCGGCCAGCGACCTCCTGGCCTTCTGGTTCCTCCGGGGCCTGCAGGACCGGGGTTACCAGGTTCCCGCGGACGTGGCCGTCGCGGGCTTCAACGACAGCCCCGAGAGCCGGCTCCTGGCCCCGCCCCTGACCACCGTGGCCATGCCCTTCCGGGAGCAGGGCCGGCGCGGCCTGGCCGCCCTGGCGGACCTATGGCAGGGAGCGCGGGAGATCGACGACGCCCTCCTGCCGGTGTCCCTGGTGGTGCGCGAGTCCTGCGGCTGTCCCTCCCGGGAGGTGCGCCTCGCGGGGGGACGCCCCGAACCTCCCGGGCGGGCCGCCCCGGAGGACGGGCACGGCGGTCTTCCGCCGGAAGCCTTGGAAGCCGCCGTGGAGGAGGCAGCCCGGGAATCCGGGGCGGACGACCGGTCCCGGGAAGCCTGGATACGCCCCCTGGTGCAGGCCTTCCGGGACGAGGGCAGCCCCTCGGGCGGCCGTTTCCTGGCGACCCTGGGGCGCGTACTGGACCGGATGGTCCACGAGGAAGGCCCGGGCCTTTCCTGGCAGAACGCCGTCTCCGTCCTGGAGCGGTGCCTGGCCGGCCTTTCCGGCGGTCCGGACCCTGCCCGGGCCCAGGTCCTGCTTTCCCAGGCCCGGGTCATGATAGGCCAGGCCGCCGCCCGGCGCAGCGAGTTCCGGCAGTGGAGCGCCGGGGAATCCGCCAAGCGCCTGAGGTCCCTGGGCAGCGCCCTCCTGACCACGTACACGGTGCCGGGCATCGCGGAAGCCCTGGCGGAGCGTCTGCCGCCCCTGGGGCTGCTCCACGCATACCTCGTGCTGGACGATCCGGACGGGAAGGAGCGGCTCGTACTGGCCCTCCGGGACGGCCGCAGGGAGGACCTTCCCGAGGAGGGGCTTCCGGTCGTATCCGCCGCGGAACTCCCGTCCGAGCTTTTGCCCCCGGGGCGCTTCACCCTGGTCCTGGAGCCTCTCTTCGTGAACGAGGAGGCCCTGGGCTGCCTGGCCCTGGACGGCCGGACCGGCCGGGGCACGATGTTCGAGGAACTCCGGGGCTTCGTATCCGCGGCCGTCAAGGGCGCTCTGCTCTTCGCTTCGGCCGCGGAAGCCCGGGCTCGGGCCGAACGGGCGGACCGGCTGAAAACCCGCCTCCTTGCGAACGTGAGCCACGAACTCCGGAAGCCCCTCGGCCTGATCCAGGACGAAGCCCGGGACCTCGACCCCGCCGAGGGTAGGCCCGACGACGGTCGGCTTGCCCGGAGCCTGGCTCGGATCGCGGACCATGCCCGGTACCAGGCCCGGATGGTGAACGACCTCCTGGACCTCTCCCGGGCGGAGATCGAGGAGATCGACCTGGCCCGGGAATATGTCCATCCAGGTACCCTGGCCCGGGACTGCCTGGAGTCCTTCCTCCGGGGTTCGCCGGGGGAAGGCGGGCCCGGTCCCGTGGAATGGGAGGCGGAAATCCGGGAACCCCTGCCCCTGGCGTGGCTGGACCCGGTCCGGGTGCGGCAGATCCTCTTCAACCTCCTGGAGAACGCGCGCAAGCATACGGAACGCGGGACGGTTCGGCTGTCCGTGCGCGCAGAGCCTCCCTGGCTGGTGATGGAGGTGTCCGACACCGGGCGGGGAATAAGCCCGGAGCGTCTGCCTGAGGTCTTCGAGCCCTTCGCCGGCGACGGGGAGGGCGGCGGGATCGGCCTCGGGTTGGCGATCTCCCGGCACCTGGCGGTCCTGCACGGGGGGAGGATCGACGCGGCCAGCGAACCGGGGGCCGGAAGCCGCTTCACCGTCCGGCTACCCCTGCCGGGCACCGGCCTCCCGTCCGTGCGGACGGTGCCCGGGCAACCCTGGGCGGCGGCGGTGGGGCACGGGACGCCGGATCCCGCCATCCTGGAATCCCTGCGGTCCGCGGGCTGGGAGCTCCGGGGCGCGGACCGGCTTTCCGAGGAGGTCCCCGGCCCCGGGGATTCCGCGCCGGGCGCCCTGGTCCTGGATCCCCGGGCCATGGACGCCTCCTCCTGGTCCCTGCTCCGCCGGCTCCGCCGGAACCCCCGGCTCCTGGAGGCTCCCGTCCTCCTGTACGAGTCCCTCGGGGACGCCGGACCGGGCCCCGGAGGCGGAGTCCCGGCGGGTCCCCTGCCTCCTCCCCGGGAGATCCTGGCCCGCCTGCTGGACGGCCGTTCCGAGGACCTCCTCACCCTGCTGGGAAGCCCCATCCTGGTAGCGGACGACGACCCGGCCCAGAGGGCCCGCCTGCGGGAGTTCTTCTCCCGGGACTTCCCGGGCTTCGAGCTGGCCGAGGCTGGCCGGGGAGACGAAGCCCGTACCCTGCTGGCCGAGCGGGTCCCGGCCCTGGCGGTCCTGGACCTGGGCCTGCCGGGGGCCACGGGGCAGGAAGTCCTGGACTACATGAAATCCGAGGAACGGCTCCGCCACGTCCCGGTCATCGTGCTGACCGGCCGTTTCCTGGACGAGTCGGACCTGCTCCGGCTGGATCGCCACTCCCGGGTGGTGGTCCAGGTCAAGGGGATATGGACGGACGAGGAGTTCGGAAGGACGGTCCGCCTGGCCCTCCGGGACGAACTCGGGGCCGGGAGCCCGGCGGTCAAGCGGGCCCTGGCCTGGATCCTGGCCCAGTACGGAAAACCCTTCACCCGGGCCCGGCTGGCCCAGGCCGCCGGGGCCAACGAGGACCACCTGTCCCGGCTCTTCCACCGGGAACTGGGGATCGGGATCTGGGATTTCCTCAACCGGTTCAGGATGCGGAAGGCCCGGGAGCTCCTGGCCGCGACATCCCTGGCGGTGTCCGAGGTGGCCGACCGGGTCGGCTTCACGGACCCCTCCTATTTCTGCCGGGTCTTCCGCAAACTCTGCGGGACCACCCCCCAGGCCTACCGGGAATCGGGCGAAAGTCGGTAAAATCCTATAGAGCGTCTGCATCTTCTCCCGGAACGGGTCTACCCTGAAAGCGTGCCGCGGGACGGGGAGCGCGGACGCGGGGAGGCGGAGTGGATCGTTCCAGGGTGAAGCCAGCTCGGATCCGGGGAAGGACCTTCCCGGAAGCCCTCGGACACGCCTGGAAGTTCCGGGGCATCTACGCCTTGGCCCTCATCCCCCTGGCCTTCTTCCTGGTCATCCGCTACCTCCCCCTGTGGAACGCCCAGATCGCCTTCAAGGAGTTCTCCCCCCTGGACGGGGTCTGGGGCAGCCCCTGGAACGGATTCTCGAACTTCGCCGCATTCTTCCGCAGTCCCTACCTCTGGCCCCTGATCCGGAACACCCTGATGTACTCCCTGGCCAAGCTGATCCTGGGCGTACCGGCTGCCATCCTGCTGGCCCTGGCCCTGTACGAGACGGGGCACCGGGCCCTGCGCAGGGTCGTGCAGACCATGGCCTACCTTCCCCACTTCCTGTCCTGGATCATCCTGCACGGCATCCTCCTGGGGCTCTTCTCCGCCAGCGAGGGGCTCTTCAACGAGATCAACCGCGCGGCGGGGATCGGCACCGTCAACTACATGGGCGACCCGGAGGTCTTCCCCTTCATCGTGGTCTTCTCGGATCTATGGAAGGAGATGGGGTGGAGCGCCATCATCTTCCTGGCCGCCCTCATGGGCATCGATCCCGCCCTCTTCGAGTCCGCCCAGGTCGAGGGGGCCAGCCGGCTCCAGCAGGTGCGGTACATCACCCTTCCGGGCATCCTGGAAGTGGTGGTGGTGGTCGCCCTGCTACGGATCGGCACCATCCTGGACGCGGGATTCCACCAGCTCTTCGTCCTGTACTCGGTGCCCGTCTACGACGTGGGGGACATCATCGACACCTGGGTATACCGGCAGGGGATCCTGAACGCGGACTACAGCGTGGCCACGGCGGTGGGCCTGTTCAAGGGCCTGATCGGCCTGGCCTTCCTGGTCACGGCCAACCGGCTGGCTAAGCGCATAGCCGGCAGCGGATTGTATTGAAGGGGGCCGGGATGCGGAAACTAAGGCGGAGCCCGGGCGACGCGGTCTTCCAGTTCTTCGTGGACAACTACCTGGTCGTGATCCTCATCATAATGGTCGTTCCGGTCTGGCGGGTGTTCATGCTCTCCATCACCCCCCAGGTGGACCTCTCGGACCGGACCTTCGGGATGCTCGTCCCCCCCAGCCGCTGGTCCCTGGCGGCGTACAGGCAGTTCCTGACCCACCCGAGCTTCCTGGTCGCGGCCTGGAACAGCTTCCTGATCCTGGCCATGGGGGTGTCCTTGAGCCTCTTCCTGACGGTGCCCCTGGCCTACGTGCTGTCCGTGCGGAACCTGCCGGGCAGGAAATTCCTGCACACCCTCGTCCTGATCCCCTTCCTCTTCAACCCGGGCCTGATCCCCAGCTACCTGGTGGTCACCAGTCTGGGCCTCTACGACCGGCTCCTGGCCGTCGTGGTCCCCGGGGCCATCAACGTATACAACGTCTTCGTCATGAAGAACTTCTTCGAGGGCCTGCCGGAGGAGCTCAAGGAGGCGGCCCGGATTGACGGGGCCAGCGAGCTCTACATCCTGTTCAAGGTCGTTATCCCCCTGTCCAAGCCCATCCTCCTGACCATCGGGCTGTTCTACGGGGTCCACTACTGGAACGACTTCTTCAACGCGATCCTGTACCTGGGGGACGCCAGCCTCCAGCCCCTGCCCATACTCCTGCGGAACATCCTGCAGGCCGCCAACTTCAACGAGTACGTGGACATCAACGTCTTCAGCGAGGCCCGGATGGAGTCCCTCAAGGCCGCCAGCGTCTTCCTGACCACGCTGCCCATGCTCCTCGTCTATCCGTGGATCCAGCGCTACTTCACCAAGGGAACCCTCTCCGGGGGCCTCAAGGGGTAGCGGCGTTCGATAGGGGCCGGGGACGCCGAACCGGGGCGCCCGGCCGGGGCCGTTCGGCCCCGATCAAGGTTCGGTTCACGTTCGAAGGAGGTTCCCATGAAGACGAAGACGGCCCGCGCGTTCCTCGCCCTCGCCCTGGTCCTGTGCGTCGCTCTCGGC
>JBFZER010000077.1:0-2790 GCA_041306765.1 Spirochaetota bacterium
CCTTCACGGCGAGGGAACGGTTCACGAGCTTTGGGTGCTCCAGGGCCGTGAGCTCGTGGTAATGGGTCGCGAAGAGGGTACGGCAGCCTATGGAGCCGAGGAGGTGCTCCGCGGCGGCCCAGGCGATGGCCAGCCCGTCCAGAGTTCCGGTCCCCCGCCCCACCTCGTCCATGATGACCAGGCTGCGGGGACTCGCATTGTTCAATATATAGGCGGTTTCGTGCATCTCCACCAGGAAGGTGCTCTCCCCCCGGGCCAGGTTGTCCTGGGCTCCTACGCGGCAGAAGATCCGGTCCACGATCCCGATATCCGCTTCCTGGGCGGGCACGAAGGATCCGGCCTGGGCCATGAGGACGATCAAGGCGGTTTGCCGCAGGTAGGTCGACTTGCCGGCCATGTTGGGCCCCGTGATGAGGGCGAAGGACACGTCGTCCGAGTCCAGGCGGACGTCGTTGGGCACGAAATCGCCGCCGGCCAGGTGGGCTTCCACCACGGGATGACGGCCTTCTGACACCTTCAGGATACCGGAATCGAACACCCTGGGCCGGGTGTAGCCCCGGGCGGTTGCGGTATAGGCGAAGGAAGCCAGGCAATCCACCCGGGCGCATGCCTGGGCGGCGTCCAGGATCCGGGGAACGGCTCCCTTCACGGTCTGGCGGACCTCCAGGAACCTATCCCGTTCCCTCTCCACGATCTTCTCCTGGGCGCCGTTGATTCGGGATTCCAGGTCCGCCAGGCGGTCCGTGGTATATCGCTCACCGGTGGACAGGGATTGGCGGCGGATGAAGTGCGGGGGAACCTGGGAGAGGGCGCCCCGAGTCACTTCGAGGTAGTAGCCCAGGATGCGGTTGTACCGGATCTTGAGGTTCTGTATCCCCGTCGCCGCCCTCTCCTCCTCCAGGTAGGCCTCCAGGACGGATCGGGAGGAATCCCGGAGCCCCCTCAGGGTATCGAGCTCCGGATCAAAGCCCGGGCGGATCAGGTTGCCCTCGGTCAGAAGGACCGAGGGATCGTCCAGTATGGCTCTCCCTATCAGCCCCGAAACGGCCCGGAGCTCCTCCTCCGCCGCCGGATCCAAGCCCAGGTCCAGTTCCGGAGCTGCGGCGATCTCGGATGCGAGGAGGCCGGCCGCGTCCCGGATCGTATCCAGGGAACCTTTCACCCCCTGAAGATCCCGGGCGTGGGCCTTATCCATGGCAACCCGGGAGGCCAGCCGTTCCAGGTCCAGACAGCCTCCCAGCCGGATGCGCAGTTTGTCCAGGATCCGCTGGCCGCGGTACAGGTGCTCCACCGCGTCCAGCCGCCTCCGGATGGCTTGGGGGTCCCGCAGGGGCCGGAGCAGCCATTGCTTCAAAAGGCGCGCCCCCATGGACGTCCTCGTGGCGTCCAGGACCTCCAGGAGGCTGAACGCCCTCCCTCCGTCCTGGAGGTTCCTGTCGATCTCCAGGTTTCTCTGGGCGGATTCGTCGATATCCGTGAAGTCGTCCCCGCGGCGGGGCCGCAGCCCCGACAGATGCGGCACCGCGCCGCGGAAGGCGTCCTGGAGGTACCGCACCAGGACGCCTGCGGGCGCCAGGGCCGGGTCGTCGTCGGAAAAGCCGAAACCCTTGAGGGAAGCCACTCCGAACTTGCTCTTCAACGTGTCCGCGGCCTGGGCCAGGTCATAGCTCCAGTCCGGGAACCGGTTCAGTATCAGTCCGTCCCGTTCATGCAGGATCTGGGCGATCTCCGGGTCGTCCAGCAGGGACTGCTGGATGAGGGCCTCCCGGGGGGCCAGCCGGTACAGTTCCTTCCGCAGCAGGGCCGGGCCGTCCTCGCCCGCGGCGAAGCAGGAAAATTCCCCCGTCGAAACGTCCACGTAGGCTATCCCCAGGGCGTCCCGCACCCGGCCGATCGAAACCAGATAGTTGTTGGACCGGCTGTCCAGGTAGTCCTCTTCCACCGTGGTACCCGGGGTGATTATCTCCACAACTTCCCGATCCATGAGGCCCCGGGCCGCTCCCGCGGAGGCGGTCTGTTCGCAGATCGCTATCTTCCTGCCTGCCTTGAGCAGGCGGGCTATGTAGGAATGGGCCGCGTGGTAGGGAATTCCGCACATGGGGGAGTCCTGCCGCCGGGTGAGGGTCAGGTTGAGCAGGGCGCTCACCTCCACCGCGTCCCGCTCGAACATCTCGTAGAAATCCCCAAGCCGGAAGAAGAGGATCTCGTCCCGGTGGGCGCTCTTGATGCGGCGGTACTGGTCCATCAACGGGGTGGTATCGGCCATGGCCGTTGCATTATAGGCGGTAAACAGGTAGGATACAATGCTGAGGGTGTCGGTCGCATCGACCCGAACCGCTATCCAGCGAGGGATCCCGTGGAAGAAGCCCTGTTCGTGAAGGAAACCGCCCAGACGATCTTTATCCGCGCCCAGGGTCATGTAACCGCGGCGCTCTGTTCGGACCTGAAGAGCCGTATATTCGAACGGTTGGAAGCGAAACCCCCGGTCGATACCGTATACGTGGACCTCTCCGGGTGCGACTACATGGACTCCACCTTCCTGGGATTGCTGGTGGGCATCAACAAGAGATTTCTTCGCTTTTCCGAACGTCCCCTGACGGTGGTTCGCCCCTCCCCGCCCTGTGTGGAATTGCTTCGCACCATCGGGATCCTGCGCCTTGTCAGGATACTGGAAGAGCCTGTTGACTTCCCCGACTCCATGGAGAGCATCGTGACGGCCGAAAAGGCGACCGCGGAATTCCTTCTGGACGTCCATGAGAACCTCATGGACCTATCCGAGGACAACCGCCG
>JBFZER010000078.1:0-8668 GCA_041306765.1 Spirochaetota bacterium
CGTCCCCCTGGGGCCGGAGGGAGGCCCCGCGGGCCCGGCCGGTTCCTGGGTCGTGCTCCAGGTCCTGGCCTCGGGGGCCGAAGCCCGGAAGGCCGACATCCTCGCGGTCCTAACCGAAGCCCTGAACCCCGACGGAATCCTGGAGCGCAGCGACGCCCCGGTGCGGCAGAGGGAAGGTCTTGCCCCCGCCGTGGGCGTCCTTTCGGGCTCCGTGCCGGACAGGATCGAGATCCGGGAAAACGGGCTTTCCTTCAACGTGAACCTGGCCACGGGGCAGAAGACCGGATGGTTCCTGGACCAGCGGGAGAACCGGGCCGCCGCCGCCGCCTACGCCCCGGGCCGGACCGTCCTGGACGCCTTCTGCAACGCCGGAGGCTTCGGCCTCTGCGCAGCCCGGGCAGGGGCCGTCTCGGTGCTGTCCGTGGACTCCTCCGAGGCCGCGGTCGCCCAGGTGCGGGAGAACGCCCGGTCAAACGGTCTTTCCGACAAGGTCGAGGCCCGGGCGGCCAACGCCTTCGACTTCCTGCGGGACCTGGAAAAGGAGGGGCGGCGCTTCGGCCTCGTCGTGCTGGATCCCCCCGCCTTCGCCAAGAACCGGGCCGCCCTGGAAGGGGCCGCCCGGGGCTACAAGGAGATCAACCTCCGCGCCCTCCGCCTCCTGGAGTCCGGGGGGGTCCTGGTGACCTGCTCCTGCTCCTGGTGGTTCGACCGGGAGAAATTCCGGGCGATGCTGGAGGACGCGGCCGCGGACGCGGGACGCCGCCTGCGCTACCTCGAGGACCGCGGCCAGGCCCCGGACCATCCCGTGGTGTCGGGGTATCCGGAGTCGAGGTATCTGAAGTGCGTGATAGGGGAAACGGTGGACGGTGGACGGTGAACGGAAGTGGACTCAGAACACGGCTACATACTTCGCTTGAGCGTTAATATCGGCCGGGCTCTGTCATCATTTCCGTTCACTGTTCACCGTCCACCGACCACCGTCACAACACCAACGCCTTCGCGATCTCGTCCTTCTGCACCCCGAAGAGGCGCTTGAGCTCGTCCACGGTCCTGTACTCCGAGCCGGAGGTGCGGTTGTAGAGGGACCGGAACTCCTCGATCTCCTCGTCCTTGCCGGACCAGAGGGCCGAGGCGAAGGCGGCCCGCCACTGCCCCGCCTCCGCAAGTTCACGGGTGCTCAGTTTGCCGAACTCTCGCTTGGCCCGGCCGTCCACCACGGCCTGATCTCCGTCGAATCCGATGGCGAATATGAAATCCTCGCGGGAGATCACGGGGGCCTCCTAAACCAAATAATAATAAGCCGCCCCGACGGATCGGGACGGCCCATTCTAGCTTCACGGAGCGGACTAATCAACGACCCGGACCCGCCGAGGGTCCCGGGCCTCCGCTTGTCCCTGCGGCGGCGAACCTACGCCGGGCTGAAACTGCCCTTGTCGGCGCCGCACATCGGGCAGACCCAGTCCTCGGGGAGCTTCTCGAAGGGGGTACCCGGCTTGATGTTGCCGTCGGGATCGCCCACGGCGGGGTCGTAGATGTAGCCGCACACGTCGCACACGTACTTCTTCATTCCGGCACCTCCTGGAGCTTGGGATCAGGCCTTCCACAACCCGTGAAGGTTGCAGTATTCCCGAGCATACACCGACTTCGCCTTGACCGGGAAGAAGGCTTCCGGCGCGGCGCCGGGCTTCAGGAAGGCCCGGTAGGAGACCCCGTCCGCCACCAGCTCGATCCACTCGATGTAGTGCTCCGGGGTCATCGGGTGCGCCACGGAACCCACCTTCACCTTGAACCCCTCCGGGGTCTTCTCGATCACCGGGACGTGCTTCTCCTTCGCCCCGTCGCTGGTGTTCTCCTTGAGGAGCTTCATCGGCTCGCCGCAGCATACCAGGTCCCCGTCTCCGCCGTGCAGGACTTCCACGATATTGCCGCACTTCATGCACTTGTAGACTTCCATCGGTTTGGCCATTTCAGCCTCCTTTTGACGTCAAACGTCGATTCCGCGGATCAGTAATTCTTGGCCAGGACCTCGAAGTAGGCCTGGGGGTGGGCGCAGGCCGGGCAGGCCTTGGGGGCCTCGACGGCGTCCATGATGTAGCCGCAGTTGATGCAGCGCCAGGTCACGGACTTCTCCTTCTTGAAGACCCTGGACTCGTCCACGTTGGCCTTGAGCTTTTCGTAGCGCTTGGCGTGCTGCTTTTCCGCCACCGCGATGGCCTCGAAGACCGCCGCGATCGCCTCGAAGCCCTCCTTGCGGGCGATCTTGGCGAAGCCGGGGTACATCTTCTTCCACTCGTAGTTCTCGCCCTCGGCGGCGTGAAGCAGGTTCACCGAGGTCCCGGCGATGGTGCCCGCGGGGAAGGACGCGGAGACCATGGCCTCTCCGCCCTCGAGGAACTTGTAGAGGCGCTTGGCGTGCTCCTTCTCCTGGTTCGCCGTCTCCTCGAAGATCTGGGAGATCTGGACGAACCCTTCCTCCCGGGCCTTGGATGCGTAGTAGGTATAGCGGTTGCGGGCCTGCGACTCTCCGGCGAAGGCCGTGAGAAGGTTTTTTTCGGTCTCGGTTCCCTTGACGCTCTTCATGTCTTCCTCTTTTCGCGAAGGTGTTCGCGGCTTGGAATTTTAAACCACCTGGGGGGAACTTGCAAGTTGTTTGGATTTAAAACGAGAACTTTTATCATTATTATTGAACCAGAATCCGAGTATACTCTCTTTAAACACCGGACCCGGGAGGAACCATGGCGACGATTCGGAGCGGAAACAAGCCCGTACTGCTGATCATCGACGCCCAGGAGGGCGTCCTGGCGGCGGCCCACGACCGGGACGCCGTCCTGGAGAACATCCGGGAGGCCCTCGGGAAGGCCCGGGAGGCGGGGGTCCCGGTCGTCTGGATCCAGCACTCCGACCAGGACCTGATCCGGGGAACCGATCCCTGGCGACTGGACCCGGGGCTGGAGGCCGCTTCGGGGGAACGGCGGATCGACAAGCATCATAATTCCTCGTTCGAGAATACCGGGCTCGACGCCGCTCTGGCGGAGCTCGGGGCCACCGAACTGGTTCTGGCGGGGGCCGCCACCAACTGGTGCGTCCGGGCCACGGCCTACGGGGCCCTGGACCGGGGTTACGACGTGACCCTGGTCAGCGACGCACATACGACGGAGACGATGGAACTCGAGGACGGAACCCGGATCGAGGCCTCGACCCTCATCGCGGATCTCAACATCGCCCTTACGTGGCTCGATTACCCGGGAAGGAAAAACCGGGCGGTCCGGGCCGGGGACCTGGCGTTCTAGCCGAGGCCCATCCCGGCGCCGCCGGAAACCCGGAAGACCCGCGGGCAGCCCGCCGTCGTCAACAACGGCGGAATTCCACCTTGACAGCCAACGGGGGTCAAGTAAGATGAATTAGAAAATTCTATTCAATCAACCCTGCGGAGTGTCTCCCCGATTCGGGGACCGGCGGCCGTGCCGCGATGGCGGAGGGCTTTGTATTGCGCGTACGTTCTGTTGAGCCCGGGATAAAGGGCAATCCGCTCCTCTTCGGGATCCTTGCGATCAGCGTAATCCTCCTGTGGGGCGTCGCCATAGCCGGGAGCCTTTCCGAGCGTCGCTCCGCCGTAAGGAACGCCGAAGACAGCCTGACCCGCATGACCGAGGTCGTCCTCGAGCAGACGAGCGGGCTCTTCGGGGAAGTCCGGGTATACCTCAAGCTTCTGGACGTATGGCTTCAGGACAACCCCGGAGCCGACCCGCGCACGGATCCCCGCTTTGTCCGCCTGGTGGACAGTCTGCGCAGGGAAGGGCGCATCAAGATAGATATACGTCTGGTTTCCCGGGACGACGGGCTCTTCTATATCCCTACTCCGGACCCTTCCAAGGCCCTGGCCCAGGTGGGAGACCGGGAGTACGCAAAAGCCCAGAAGGATGAAGCGACCCGGGGATTTTACATCGCGGGCCCCGTCCTGAGCCGGGTCACCGGCATATGGGGCATTCCGGTCTCCTATCCCCTGACCCGGAGCAACGCGGGAATGGCGGTCCTCTTCGCCGCCATCGAACTGCCTACGCTCAACGAACTGTACGAGAGCGCCCGGCCCAAGCCGGACGGCTCGATCACCCTTGTGCGGAAGGACGGAATCATACTGGCAAGGGCGCCCTTTGACGCGGCGGAGGTGGGAAGAAGTCTGGCGGCAGAACCAGCCTGGCGGACCCGGCGGGAAGGTTTCGATCGAAAGGTCCTCGCCATCGACAACGCGGAGAAATTTATCGTCCTGCATACCCTTCCCGATTTTCCCCTGGAGGTTTCCGTCGCCCAGCCCGTCGCGTCCGTGCTGGGCCCCTGGCGCAGGGAAACCTTCCTGCGGTTCGCGCTTCTGACGATCGCCACCGCCGTCATGCTGGTCCTGTATCGGAGGATGCTCGGGAACTGGAGGGCCCTTGCCCTATCCGATTCCAGCATTCGCGTCCTGAACCGGGATCTGGGGGAAAAGGTCGAAGAAGTCCGGCGTCAGCTGACGGAAAAGGAGGCGATCCTCCGGGAAACCAACCACCGGGTCAAGAACCACCTGGCCCAGGTCGTCTCCCTGGTGAACCTGGCCCGAATGGAAGCATCGACGCCCCAGATGGAAGCCCTGGAAGCCCGTCTGGAGGGCTACCGGCTTCTCTACGAAAAGCTCTCCTATAAACCCGGAGAGGGAGAGCGGCTGGACGCGGGGGACTACCTGAAGGATCTTCTGTCCAGGCTTGTGGAAGTCACGCCGTCCGATCGTCCCGTCATCACTTCGTTCCATGCGGAATTCCTCTCCATCCCCACAAAGCCGTGCTCCGCCCTGGGCCTCATGCTCGGGGAGTTGGTCACAAATTCCATCAAGCATGCCGGCTGCGGGGAAGGCGAGCTTCGGATCGAATGTTCGGTCCGGGCCGACCGGGAAGGGCTTCGAATGACGTACTCCGACAATGGTCCCGGTTTCGATTACCCGCCCGCCAACCGATCCTCTATCGAGAGCCATATCGGCCTCATCCTCGTGGAAAGCCTGGTGAAGCAATACGAGGGCACCCTGACATATCACAGGAACCCGGGCTCCCGCTTCGAGATCCTCCTGAAAACCGGCGAACCGCCGCAGGGCCCCCCGGCCGCGTAAAAAATCCGCGATTCCCGCAATCAGAAACCCCGAACCCGCGCGTCTTACCGTCAGCCCCCGCCCGGTCCACGGCCGGGACGGCGGCGCGAGGAGGAGGCATGGCGGAAAGCTCCAGCTACGAGGTAGGGCCCGAAGCCTACGGAGCCAAGCCCGACATCCGGGAGCGCCTGCTCCAGTCCAGCCCCGGGCACATCTCGGACGCGGACCTCCTGGCGGTCATCCTGGGCACCGGGTCCCGGGGCCGGGACGTCCGGGGCATCGCCCGGGAGATCCTGGCCCGGATCGACGGCCAGCACGGGCCTCCCCCCGCGGAGGACCTGGCCCGGCTTCCCGGGGTGGGCCCAGCCCAGGCCTGCCGGGTGGCCGCGGTCCTGGAACTCGGCCGCCGTCTGTACGGCTTCCGGGAGCGGCGGATATCCGGGCCCCGGGATGTCCTCCCCCTGGTGTCCCACTGGGCGGACCGGGCCAAGGAGCGATTCGTCGTCCTGACCCTGAACGGGGCCCACGAGGTCCTGGCCGCCCGGGTGATCTCCGTGGGACTGGTGAACCGGACCGTCGTGCATCCCCGAGAGGTCTTCGCGGAGGCCATCGCGGACCGGGCCTGCGCCGTCATCGCCGCCCACAACCACCCCTCGGGCCGCCTGGATCCTTCCCCGGAGGACCGGGAGATCACCGAGCGCCTCCGGGACGCGGGGGCGACCCTGGGCATCCCCCTCCTGGACCATGTGATCTTCTGCCCCGACGGCTATTGGAGCTTCGTGGAGCACGGGCTATTGGAACCGCCGGAGGAGGGGGGATGAGCGCCGGAATCCGCGGCATGGAAGGGGAGACGCCTGCGATGCGAATCCGGCCGTATCATCATTCAGCGTACCGGGTTATAGTAGTACATTGGGAACAGGACAAGAGCCGAGTCCCAAAGCAGGCAAAGCCGTATGGATTTCCCGCTGCCCGATACGATCGCGTTCCTCGGGGGCTTCCTCCCCCGTCTTTGCGGGATCGCGACCTTCACCCATGACCTGTGCGAAGCGGTAGCGGTCGAGGCGCCGGGCTCCCGATGCTACGTCTGCGCCGTGAACGACAGGATCGAGCCCTACGTCTATCCCCCCCGGGTGCGGTTCGAACTGGAGGAGAAGGATCTCGACTCCTATCGGAGGGCCGCGGACTTCCTGAACTTCGACAATGCCCGGGTGCTCTGCGTCCAGCACGAATTCGGGATCTACGGTGGTCCGGCGGGAAGCCACGTGCTGGCCCTGCTCAAGGAAGTCCGGATGCCGGTGGTGACGACCTTGCATACCGTGCTGCGGGATCCGAACGCGGACCAGCGGCAGGTGATGGACGAATTGCTGCGGCGCAGCGACCGGATCGTGGTGATGGCCGACAAGGGCGCGGAGATCCTGCGCGATGTCTACGGAGTCCCGGGCTCCCGGATCGACGTAATCCCCCACGGCATACCCGACATGCCCTTCATCGACTCCAGGGTCTACAAGGCCCAGTTCGGGGTCGAGGGCCGCTCCGTGCTGCTCACCTTCGGACTGCTCGGACCGGGGAAAGGCATCGAATACGTCATCAACGCCCTGCCGGAGATCGTGAAGCGGCATCCGGAGGTCGTGTACGTCGTGCTGGGCGCCACCCATCCCCACCTGGTCGCCCGGGAGGGTGAAACCTACCGGCTCGGCTTGGAACGGCTGACCGAGGACCTCGGCGTCAAGGATCACGTCATATTCTACAACCGGTTCGTTTCCATCGAGGACTTGAAAGAATTCATCGGCGCCACGGACATCTACATCACCCCGTACCTGAACGAGGCGCAGATCACCTCGGGGACCCTGGCCTATGTTTTCGGAGCGGGCAAGGCGGTGGTATCCACGCCGTACTGGCACGCCCAGGAACTGCTGGCCGAGGACCGGGGCATCCTGGTTCCGTTTCGCGACGCCCATGCCGTAGCCGAAGCCGTTTGCGCGTATCTGGGGGACAGCGCACGCCTGGAGTCGACCCGGGAGCGGGCATACGCGATGGGACGGGCGATGATCTGGCCCGAGGCCGCGAAGCGCTACCTCGAATCCTTCGGGCGCGCCCGGGCGGATCGAACGGCCGCCCCCCGGAAGGCTTTCGCCGGGTGGACGCTGGCCGAACGGCCCTACGACTTGCCGCCCTTCAAGCTGGATCATGTCGTCCGGATGAGCGACGACACGGGCATCTTCCAGCACGCGACCTTCAACGTGCCGAATTTCCGGGAAGGCTACTGCACCGACGACAACGCGCGGGCGTTCATTCTCTGCACCTTGATGGGTGAACTCAGCGGCGACGCCCCGGTCAAGGATTTGGAACACCTGGCCACGAGCTATCTCGCGTTCCTGACCGCGGCCTTCAACGAGGACACGGGCAGATTCCGCAACTTCATGAGCTTCGGCCGGGATTGGCTGGAAGAATCCGGCAGCGAGGACAGCCACGGGCGGGCGATCTGGGCCGTCGGCTGCGGCGCGGCCCGGGCCCGCAACGAGGGGCACCGGAAACTCTCGGAGCGACTTTTGATGCGGGGCGTTCCGGTGGTAACGGGGTTCTCCTCGCCCCGGGCCTGGGCGTCCGCCTTGCTGGGAATCCATGAATTTCTGCGGAGCCGGCCCGGACACCCGGAGATGAGCGCCGCCTGCGAAGCTCTCACGGAAAACCTCGTTCGCCTCTGGAAGGGTTTCGCGACCGACGATTGGCCGTGGTTCGAGCCGATCGCCTCCTACGACAACGCGCGGCTCTGCCAGGCCTTGATCCGGAGCGGGCGGGTTCTGAAGAATCCCGAAGCGACGCGTATCGGAATGGCGTCGCTATCGTGGCTGGCCTCCCTGCAGAAAACCCAGGCCGGGCATTTCCGGCCCATCGGCAGCGACGGATTCTATACCAAGGGGGGAGCCCGGGCGGACTTCGATCAACAGCCCGTCGAGGCCCAGGCGATGATCGCCGCGTGCCTCGAGGCGCTCCGGACCACGGGGGACGAGGCCTGGAAGCGCGAGGCGAAGCGGGCCTTCGAGTGGTTCCTGGGCCGCAACGACCTCGGTCTGCCGCTCTACGATCCCGGCAGCGGAGGCTGCGGGGACGGGCTCCATTCCGATCGGGTCAACGAGAACCAGGGAGCCGAATCGACCCTGGCGTTCCTGCTTTCCCTGGCGGAGATGCGCCTGGCCGAACATCCGACGGCTCCCGTACCGGGCCGGCCATGAAGGCGCGCCGCGAAATCATCCGCAGCGACGTGCTCCTGGAGCCCCGCAGCGAGCGCGTGATCCTGAGGCCCTTCATCCCCTCGGACCCGCAGCGGGTGGCCGCGGTGCTCGCGCGGGCGCTCGATCTGGAGGAAACCCGCGTCGCCTTCGAACTGGACTTTCTGCTTCGGGATTTCTCTTCGCGCCACATCGATATCGAGCGCCGTCTGCTGGCCCATTACGACAGCGTAGCCTTTCGGATCGTCAATCCCCGGGCCCTCTCCCGGGCGCGTAAGATGCTCATCGGGGCCCTGTTCTCGGGGGAATACTCCCTGGAGTCGGC
>JBFZER010000079.1:0-6383 GCA_041306765.1 Spirochaetota bacterium
GTCCTCTTCGCCGCAGGAAAAACGAGACCCGGTCTTCTGACCGGGTCTCGTTTTTTAATCGGCGGCGAAGAGGACTTGAAGGGCGCGAGCGCGCGCCGGGAGGCGCGGAAGCGAAGCAGGATGCTTCGCGCCAGCGAGCGCCCCGGCCCGGAGCGAGCGAACAAGGAGGGTCGCGAGGGTAGGGCAAGTCCTCTTCGCCGCAGGAAAAACGAGACCCGGTCTTCTGACCGGGTCTCGTTTTTTAAGAAGCGGGGAAGAGGACTTGAATCGAGGACGCGTCGCGGGTGCCCCGGTCTACAGGCTTACGGCGTCGAGATCCGCTTCAGCCAGCCGGACCGCCTCTTCGAACCGGAGTCGAATTCCCCGGCACCAGGCGTAGGATTTCCGAGCCGCCGCTTCTGTTATAGCCCGTTCCAACGGCGACGGTGCCTTGGTCTGAGGACCGCCGCCCGGGGGGGTCTCCTCGGTAGGATCGACGGATTCGTCCCGAAGGGCGTAGGCTGCTCCGAGGAGCAGGTCGGATTTCTTGTCGTCTCCCAGAAGTCCCGCCGCGATACCGAGTTCCCCGAGAACGTAGACCGCGTCCAGCCGGGCTCCGGACCGTTTGAAAAGCCGCAGGGATTCCCGTAGATTCAGGAATCCCCGGGAGGGGTCGCCCTTGAGGCAGTCGTTCATCCCGAGTCCTTCGAGGGACCAGGCTTTCATCCAGGCGTCACCCAGCTCATCGAAGCCCTGGAGCCCTTCCTCGAAGCAGGCGCCAGCCATGTTGAAGAGCCCCTCCTCCCGCAGGGAATCTCCGAGGCTCTCCAGAGCATGGGCTTCGGTCCAGCGGTCGCCCGCCTGTCGGGCGAAGCGGACCGCTTCCTCGAGACGTTCGTCCTGGTCTTCCCCCATCTTTCGGCCGCCGTTGGTTCCGTAGGCCCATACGAGAGCCCGGGAGATCGTTTCCGGGTCGCCCAGGTTCCGGGCCAGGGCGAGCGCCTCGAGGGCCCGTTTCATTCCCGATGCGCGGTTTCCCAGCCAGCATTCCACCACGCCAAGGTCCGAGATGCACCGGGCGAGCCAAGCCCGGTCTTCCTCGACCCGGAGCAGGCGCTCGGCTTCCAGGAAATGTCCGCGGGCATCCCGCCACTCGCCCTGGACGAAATCGAGCCAGCCCAGGGCGCGCAGGGCGCGGCCCAGGAGGGACTGGAAGTCGAAAGCCCGGGGCAGGGAAACGCACGCCTTGAGGGACGCGCGGCCCTCGTTCCAGCGTCCCGAACGGTGCCAGAACCATTCCAGGCAGGAGACGAGCCGGAGAGCGGCTTCCGTGTCCTCCTCGGACAGGAAGAAATCCAGCGCCGTCCGCAGGTTCAGATGCTCATGTTCCAGTCGGACCAACGCCGAGGATTGGCGCCGGCCGTGGAGCGCCGGTGACTCGCGCTCGGCCAGGGACAGGTAATGGGCCGCGTGCCGGAGGCGGGCCAACCGGATTCCAGGTGATTCGGCCAGTCGTTCCGAAGCGTACTGCCGGATCGATTCCAGCATCCGGAACCGGGTGGCTCCTCCCTCGACGTACCGGACGACGAGGCTTTTGCCCACCAGGGACGCCAGGCTGTCCACCAGGGAACCGGGGTTCGGTTCGGAAGGAGCCACGCAGACCGTCTCGGCGGCGGCCAGGTCGAATCCCCCCGGAAAAACGGAAAGCGCGGCGAAAACCCCGCGGTCGCGTTCGTCCAGGAGTTCCCAGGACCAGGCGATCGCGGATAGGAGGGTTCGATGGCGCTCCGGCAGGTCGGGGGATTCCGCCTGCAGCAGATCGAACCGGAGATCCAGCCGGGATAGGAGTTCCAGGGGTTCCAGGACGGCAAGGCGGGCCGCGGCCAGTTCCAGGGCCAGGGGGAGACCGTCGAGGCGTCGGCAGATGGACGACACCGCGGAGGCGTTGGCATCCGAAAGCGAGAATTCCGGATCGGCGGATCGCGCGAGTTCCGAGAAAAGGCGCACCGAGGGGTATCCCTCGCAGTCGGCGCGGGTGCCGGATAGCGCCCTCGGAGGGAAGGCCAAGGTGCGCAGACGGCATTCCCGTTCCCCCCGGAAGATCCAGGCGTTCCCGGCTCGTCACGAGGATCGAAAGAGGCGGGCAGGACTCCAGCAGACGTTTCACGAATCCGCGGGCGCCCGGAAGATGCTCGAAATTGTCGAGCACCAGCAGACGGCGGGATCTCCCGATCGCCGATACGATGGCTTCCTCCACCCCCGTTTCGGAGCGCCGAGTTTCCAGGATTTTCAGCTCCCGGGCGACAGCCCCGGGAACCAGGGAAGCGTTCCGAAGCGAGGCCAGCTCCACGATATTCGCGCCTCCGGGGAAATCGGGCTCCATGGATCTGAGGACGTGCCGCGCCAGGAGGGTCTTTCCGATCCCCCCAGCCCCCGTGATCGAGCAGAGCCGGCAGGTCCCGCCTCGGAGGAGGGAAACCAGTTCGGCGAGCTCCTCGTCCCTCCCGACCATCCAGCCGGGACCGTCGACGGCCGGCCGGTCCCTGGGCGCGGCTTCCGGGGATCTGGCGAGGGCGATGGAGGCCGGGCCGGCGGACGAGTCGGTCTCTCTGAGTTCCCGCGCCAGGCTCTCCATTCGACGGGAGAGGGGGCGGCAAAGCTCGACCCGGGATACCCGTGCCCATTCGTCGATGCTCTCCGCCGCCGCCCCGCGTCGGCCCGCGGCCTGCAGGATCTCGACGAGGGCCAGCCGGGCCTCTTCCTCGAAGGGCTCTTCGCGGATCCAGGAACGTGCGCAGGCTTCCGCCTTCCGGTATTCCTTCAAACGGCGATAGTAGGCCGTCAGCCTCCGCAGCAAGACGCAGTACTCCCCCCGGAGCCGTCCGCTCGTGGAGAGCTGCCACTCGTCGAAATCGGGACAGTCCCGGAGGCTGAATCCGGACAGGAAGGGCGCACGCCAGAGCGAGACGGACGTCTCTGCGCGGGAGGCGCATTCCGGACAGAGCAGGTCGGGATCGTGGGATTCGCAGGGGACAGCGCCGTTCAGGAACGCGTCAACATCGATCCGCATGTTCCCGGTGTCGAGCCGGAGGAGATCCTGCCGGGTGATCAGGAGCCCGTCACCCAGCGCGTGGTTCAGCTCGAAGACCGAGGAGCGCAGGTTGCTTCGGGCCCGGGACTGGCCGCACTCGGGCCAGAGCAGGGCGGCGACGCAGTCCCGGGCATGTTCCCGGGGTTCCACGGCGAGCCGGGCGAGGAGCGCCAGGGTCTTGCGGCGCGTAAGCTCGATCGGCCGGGCATCCACCTCGACGAGGGGCGGGCCCAGCAGTTTCAGGATCACCGGGCCGGACATTTCTTCTCCGTTTTGGATATCCGCTGTTTTTTTCCCCCCGCGTACTACTCCAGAATACAACCCCTTCGTTCACAGTGCAACGTTTCTGCAACGCGGAATGTTGGATGATCTGGACGGAGTTCGCGGCCGGCTGTGCCGCGCTCTCTCGCCGCCGTCGGCGGTGAACGATCGCTGCAAGGACTGGAGAAGACCATGAAGAAAAGTTGCATTTCCATGATGCTGGCTCTGGCCGCGATATTTCTGGTCGCGGTTTCCGCAGCCGGCAGGGAGGCCCCGGGCGTTTTCGCGAACGATGCCGTGGAAAGGCCCCGGGTGATCCCGGGCGAAGAAGCCATCATCCGGGCAATCTTCGACAGGTACGCCGCCTGCGTCGGCTGTTACGACGCGGACGGCTGGATGGCCCTGTGGGACCAGGAGGGCGTCCAGCTTCCCCCGAACTGTCCCATGCGTGTCGGCAAGAGCGCCATCCTGGCGGCCAACTACGATGCGATCAAGAACCAGTCGTATCTGAAAACCATGTACATCCAACCGGAGGAGGTCGTCTTCTTCCCCTCGGAAGGGTATGCCCTTGCTCGGGGCGTCTACAACTCGACCCGGACGCCCAGGGCCGGTGGCCAGCCGATTTATATCGACGGCAAGTTCATGACCATCTTCCGGAGGCAGGCCGACGGGTCCTGGCTCATCTACAGGGACATCTTCAACTCGAATCTCTGACCATCTGGTCCCGACGATCCCCGCAGACTGATCGCGATGATTCCGGAGAGGGCATGAGCTCGGAGCCCTTCCCCGGAATTTCCGCGCGTTTCCCGATTATTGGTTCTATACTTGAGAAAAGGAGAGGCAACGGACATGAATCCAGAGAGGTTGATCGGTACCATGACGGAGGAAGCCGAGATCTTGGGCGTCTTCGACCGGTACGTCGACCGGATCGTCAACTACGACGTGGACGGATGGATGGCCCTCTGGGATGAAGACGGCGTTCAACTGCCTCCCGGCAGTCCCATGTGCGTCGGGAAGGACGAGGTCCGGCGGGGCAATAAGGGCTGGATCTCGGACCGGTCGGCGATTTGGACCATGCATATCGACACCCAGGAGGTCAAGGTGTTCCCGAAGGAGGGCTACGCCTTCGCCCGGGGTGTCTACGGCTGGACCCAGACGCCGCGGAACGGCGGGACTACGTCCAGGTACGACGGGAAGTTCCTGACGATTTTTCACAAGCAGGATGATGGAACCTGGCGCGTCTACCGGGACTGCTTCAACTCCAACGTTCCGACGGCCGAATAGGACCGATCTTGCCCGGCCTGCTGGCGGTAGGGCGGAAGCGGAGGGCCCCTCACGTCCCCGGGACGAACGAGAAGCCCGTGACGACGACCTCGTAGGGCCCGGGGCCGGCCGGGGGAGAGCCCCGGAAGAGCCAGAGGTTGAAGCGGATTCGGGTCTTCCCGGGATCGGGGACCTCCCCCCGGAAGGTCCAGGCCCGGACCTCCCGGCCGTCCGCCCGGCACTCGAAGGAAACCGATTCGGGCGTCCAGCGCATCTCCAACCGGTAGACCGAGGCCGGAGGCAGGCGGAAGGACTCCTGGTTTCCCGGCCGCTCGTAGGGCTGGACGGTGAACCAACCGTCCGGCCCCTCCGGATCCCCCCAGCGGGACAGTTCGATGTCGATCTCCCGGTTGTGGAACCCCGGGTTCGGATCCCAGGTGAAGAACCCGAACACGATTCCCGGGTCCAGGCCCCGTGCCCCTCCGTCGACGTCGAATCGGTAGGTGCCGTACCCCGTGGCTCTGCGGGCGATGATCTCGCAGGCCGTCCAGATCTCCCCCCGCTTGCGGACCGAGAGGACCAGGCGGCCCGCCTCGTCCGTACGGACCTGGTCCTCGGAGTCCCGGAAGTGGTTGGGACCCGGGGCGGAGGGGCCCGCCGTGCGGCGGACCGTCCAGGAAAGGCCCCCGAAGTCCAGGATCCGGGGGCCCGCCGCGGAGGCGGGGGAGGCGGTCCCGAGGGCGGCCATGAGGGCGGCCGCGGCCCGGAGGCGCCGAGCGCAGGACTCCCCTCCGGGAGGCCTCACGGAGCCGCCCCTTCGGCGGGAATCGCCCTCCGGAACACCCGGTACCGCTTGTACACCCTTCCTCCGAAGCGTTCCGCCAGGGCGGGGGTGTTCGGGTTGTCCGCGGAGGTCAGGGAAAGGTCGATCCACTCGTAGCCACGGCCCTCGAGGCGTCGCAGCATCTCGTCGAAGAGGAGGGCGGCCACCCCGGCGTTCCAGTGCTCCGGAGGAACCAGGACGCTCTTGATGGTGACGCACCGGTAGCGGCGGCCGAAGAAGGCCGCAGGGAAACGGGCACCCGGAAGGAGGGGCCGGGAGCGGAACGCCAGCCGGGCCAGGCCCGCCAGGCTTGAGCGTAGGCCCGAGAATCCGTCGCAGGTCCGGAATATCTCGTTGAGGTCCGGCACCGCCGGGAAAAATCCCACGGTCTTCCCTTCCTTCTCCGCGAAGAGAACGAGTTCGGGGTCCGCGAAGCGCCGGAAGGGGGCCAGGAGGGCCCGGACCGCGGAGCGTTCCCAGCCTATGAAGCCGGGCAGGTGGGCCAGGCTCCTATTCAGCAGGTCGTGGACCCGGTCGATTTCCTCTTCGAAGCGGGAAAAGTCCGCTCCCCGGATCGAGTACCCCCGCCGCCGCCGGGACCACCCGGCCAGGCGGGAAAGGCGGTCCCGGTCCGGTACGGGCCTGTCCAGGCGTACCTCGAAGGCGAGGTTGTCCCCCCGGGCGGGCTCGAAACCCAGGCTCTCCATGGCCGGAAGGTAGTACGGCGGGCTGTGCCCGCACAGGAGGGCCGGCGGCCGGTCCCGGCCCTCCACCAGGACCCCGTAGGCGTTCTCGTATTCCAGGTTGTAGGGCCCGACGAGCTCTGAAAGCCCCCGGGCCCGGCCCCAGTCCCCGGCGGCCCGGACCAGGGAGGAGACCGCCTCGGGATCGTCCAGGTACTCCAGGAAGCCGACGAAGCAGGTCCCGCGCCCGCTCCTGGCGTTGGCGTCCGGATCCTTCCAGGCG
>JBFZER010000080.1:0-5086 GCA_041306765.1 Spirochaetota bacterium
TTGTTTATCCTTCGACCAGGGGAAGGACGGCATCCCGTATTTCCCGGGCGATATCCGGAATGGACCGGGATCCGTCGATGCGGAGGATTTCCGTTCCCTGGCCGGAAAACCGCGACAGGACATCCTCGTAGGCCTTCGAGACCTCGGTCAAAAAGTCCCGGCGCTCGAAGATGTCGGGAGAGCCCCTGCCGGATATGCGGTTGAGCGCTCTGTCCGGGGGCAGTTCGAAATAGACCAGGAGGGAAGGCAGGGGGAATCCGAGATTCAGGCGATCAGGAAGCTCCTTTCCGCTGGAACATCCCTGATAAGCCAGGGACGAATAGAGGTAGCGGTCGCAGACGACCAGTTTGCCCGACTGCAGGTGTTCCCGGATTCCGCCTTCGCCGTAGAGGTGCTCATTGCGGTCCGTGGCGTACAGGTAGGCCAGGGTCTCCGGCCGTACGCGCAGGTCCCCCGCCAGGATTCTGCGAATCATCCGGCCGATCTCGGAACCGGTCGGTTCCGCGGTGGAATGGAAGGGTATGGATTTGTCCGTAAGGGCTTCAGAGAGCAGGTTCCTCTGTGTGGTAGTGCCGGTCCCGTCGATGCCCTCGAACACTACGAAGCGTTCCCAGACCTCCCGGAAAGGGGTATCTTCCGCTGTCATCGTGCCAGCATACCTGTGAATCCGCGGAGCATCAAGCCGCGCCGTGACCTCCGCGCTATCTTTGTGGTAAGGTAGAGAGGGTGAAGAAGAGAGGGAAATCCGGTCTCCCGCGCGGAGCGGGGGCGTTTACGGCCGTCATTCTCGGCGCCGCTCTCGCGGCCGTCCCCTTGGATCGGTTCGCGTCGATCGGCGCGAAGGCGGTCCTGGGCGGAGCCGTACGGCAGGCCGAGGAGACCCTGGGCATTTCCATTTCCTACGACCGCGCCTCCCCTTCGGTGTTCGGATCCCTCGGACTCTCCTCCCTCAGTCTGAACGACTTGGAATCGAGGAGCATCCTGCGGGCCGATCGCCTGGAGGCCGCCTACAGCCTGGTTTCGGCAGCGGCCGCCCTCGCCGGCAAATCCGGGATCGGGGAATCCCTGGAACGGATCACCCTCAGCAACGTTGAAATCGATCTGGACATGCGCCGGGATTCCGCCCTGCTGGAGAGCGTCCGGAAATTCTTGCAGACGGGGTCCGGAGTCGCGGGACGGCCAGGTTCCCTCGAGATCTCCGCCCGCAGGGTGCGAATTGCCCTGAGGGATCCGGATCGCGGCGCGGCGTGGTCCGCGGAGATCCGATCCCTCGATATCTTCCTTTCGGAGCGGGAGGTCTACCTAGCGCTGGACGGTTCCATCTCCGGCGTTCTGAGCGATCCCCGGGCTCCTATCCGGCGAATCACGGTGCCCGTGACCCTGAAGGGGAGTTCCAATCGAGACTTCACCGCGGCTCGATTCAACGTAGCGGTGGCTGCCCGTTCGGATGCGGGAACCCTTGAGCGCCAGGAATTCTCGATTCTACTGCGCGACGGGATCGTTGAGGCCCGGAAGGTCCGGGATGACGCACCCTTCGACTTGTATGCGAGATACGATACCCGGTCCGGAGCCCTGGGCGCCGATCTTCGATTCGAGTCCCTGTACCTGTCCCGGATCGGGTACCCCTCGGGACGGCGGGCATCATCCTGGGCACCTTGGTTAAGAAGTCCCTATTCCGGTCGTATCGCCCTGGAACGCGAGGAATCCTCGAAGGACCCTCGCCTGGACGTTGAGGTGTCCGGATCGCTGCCGCCCGGATTCCTCGGGGACGATTTCTCATTCCGATTGGCCGCCGGGGGGGGGGCGGCGGGGATGGACCTGGAAACTCTTGAAATCCGATCCCCGAACGGCTCCGCCGGGGTGCACGGTACTTTCCGCCCGGATCTGTCCTCCGTGGCTCTCTCCGCGGAAATCGACTACCGGGCCCGTGACGGCCGGCTTCCCGTCCGCTCCAGCCTGCGGGCGGTGGGAGAAGGCCGGGAACTTTTCCTGTATTCTGATTCGACCTCGATCGGCCGGGCGGAGTTCACAAAGCTGGCATTTTTCGCGGCCCGGAATTCGGGGGCCCTCGATTTCCGCGGAAGCGTCGACCTCCCCCGATCCGATCCGGTTCCGGACGGACGGGCACCGGCGGAGGCGGGGTCGGAGGCCGCCGGGAAACGGATCTCCTGGGAAGGCTCCCTGATCCTGGGGGCGGAGCCCTTCCTGGAAACCTCGATCGCCATAGATCCCTACGATCTCGCGCCTCTCGGACCCCTGCTCGCCGCCCTTCTGGAGCCGTCAGCCGCCCGGGCGCTCGCGGGCCTTACCCTCGGCGGGAGGATCTCCCTGAGTTCGGATTTTTCAAGGTTTTCGTATTCGGCGTCGGATTTCCGGATTGCCCCCTCCGGAACGGCCGGCAAGGAAACCTTCGCGGTGCTGAATCTGTCCGGTACGGCCGCGGACCTTTCCGTATCCCGATTCATCGCCTCCCTGCGGGGCTATCCTGTGGAAGGGCGTTTGGATGCCGAGTTCGATTCCTCCCGCATCGGGTTCCGCACGGAATTTTCCCTGCAGGATATCCCCTATGTATTCCAGGGAGAGTACGACGATCGCCGACTCATACTGACGGGTGACTACGGTTTTTCCCTCGTCGCCTCGGCTGACGACCCCGACGCACGGGGTGCGGTCAGTTTCCGGTCCCTTCCCGTGCCCGTTTTTGGGGGGGTCGTTCTTGCCACGGGGGAAGTCCTCGCGGAGGTCGCTTCCCGGGAGGATTGGAATCTCCGGATCGCCTCCCTCTCCTTGGAACCGGACGGAAGCCTCAAGGGTCGTCTGCCCGTCCTCCGGATTTCCGGCTCCGCCGGACCGGGGGGCGGTAATTTCCCGGAGATAGCCGTGGAGGACGGCCGCACCCGGCTTCTGGGCTCGGCCCGGTATTCCGACGGGGGCGAATCGGGCGGCGGCTTCCGAGCGGAGGTCGACCTGTCCGGTGGATCGGGGGAAGCTCTGAGGGCTTCCGCGCAGTATGCGGGCGGAGGAATCTCCGGACGGCTGGATCTCCAGTCCTTCGCGATTTCCCGCCTGTTCGGCGGAACGGCGGCGGGCACCGTGGACGGCAGCGTCTCCGCGTCCGGAACGCTCTCCGATCCCAGGGCGGAATTCTCGCTGGCCCTGCGAGAGGGCTCCATCAGAGGGCGGGGCTTCTCCGCCTCCGCGGAGGGCTCCCTGGATCGGAACGGGCTGGACCTCCGGGACGGTTCCGGCCGGCTCGGCATCCACCAGGCCCAGAACGTCGCGGCCCGGGTGCGATTCCGGAGCGGCGCTGCGGAGGTTTCGGGAGCCTACGCGGGCTTCCTGGCCGGAGGAGTCGCGAGGTTCCGGTTCGAAGCGGAGGGCGATCTGGCGCCCGCGGAGGACGTACCCGACGCATTGCCCGATATTTCCGACATGGTCCGGGCGATGAAGATCCGGGGCCGGGTGTTGGACTTCTCCATGGGCAAGAACCGGTCGGATCAATGGCCTTTCGCGCTGGAACGGCACGGGAAGGAACTGGTTTTCCAGGGAGGCGCGGAGTCCGAAGTGAATGTCAGGATCCTGGACGACGGCAGTTTCCTGGCCCGGGCAATCCCTCCGTTCCCGCTTTCCGCGGTGGTGGTCGGGAAGGTCGCGGACCGGCAGATCGCCATGGACCTGTCGGATATCCGCATTGAAATGACCACCCTCTGGCCGATCATACCCATCCCGGAGGTGCGGTTCGTATCCGGCATCGCGACGGGATCCCTGTCGGTCCGCGGCAAGTCGGCGGATCCGGAAATCTACGGGAGTCTCCGATTCCAGGACGCCGTCCTGGAGGTCCCGAATTACGTGAACGCCCCGATCGGACCTATCACCTCGCCCCTGGAAGCCAACGGCCGCCAGGTGTCCCTCGTACAGCCGGTGGTCAACGTCGGACAGAACGCCCGCGCCGGGGTCAGCCTATCATTCGAAATGTCCCAGTGGATACCGAGGAGTTTCTCCCTCCGGGCGCGCTCCCTGGAGTCCACCCAGGTGCCTCTCAAGACTCGATTCCTGGGAATGAACATCTCGGGCACCGCGGACGCGGATATCCTTCTGTCCGCCGAGGAGGGGCGGTTCGATCTGACCGGAGCCCTCACGATACCCCGGGCGGAGATCGTGATCGATCCGTCCATCATTCAGTACGGCGGCGACGGCGACCGCGTCGTCCCCAGGATCGATACCCGGATAGACCTTGCCGTCCAGATCGGCAAGGGTGTCACGGTATATTTCCCCTCCAAAGAGTTTCCCGTCATCATCGGCCAGGCGGATCCGTCCAGCCGCCTGTCCGTATCCTATGACGACAGGCAGCAATCCTACGCCCTGAAGGGAAATGCGGTCCTGAGGGGCGGCAATCTCTTCTACATCCAGCGGAATTTCTTCCTGAAGAGCGGCAGGCTGGTCTTCAACGAAAACCAGTATTCCTTCGACCCCCGGGTCACCCTCGAGGCGGAACTGCGGACCCGGCGGGGCGAGGATTCTGTGAAGATCCTCCTCCGGGCGGAGAACGCCAGCCTGGTGAATTTCCAACCCACCCTGGAATCCACCCCGTCCCTCAGCCAGGCCGAAATCGCCGCCCTCCTGGGGAGCGAACTGGTCGCCTCGGACGAGGGATCGGATCTGGACATCCGGAGAACCTTGATAGCCTCCACGGACATCCTGCCCCAGCTCAATTTCATCAACGTCTTCGAGAGGAACACCCGCCAACTGCTCGGGCTGGACCTGTTCTACCTGCGGACCGAGCTGGTACAGCGCTGGCTGCTGGACGTCGCCCGGCTGGATGAGGACGCCGACGGCGGGGTGACCCTGGCGGATTACCTGGACAACACCTCCATCTTCGCGGGCAAGTACCTCCGGGACGATGTCTTCATACGGGGTTCGCTCAGGCTCCAGCAGGACCAGCCTCTTGTAAACCGCAGCTCGTTGAGGCTAGACTCCGAGATCGGTTTCGAGCTTGCGACGCCGTTTTTCCTGTTCGATTGGAGCCTTGCGTTCCTGCATCCCGAGGATCTATTCATCAGCGATAATTCCTTCCGTTTCACATGGAAAC
>JBFZER010000081.1:0-2803 GCA_041306765.1 Spirochaetota bacterium
AAGAGGCGAGACCGGACACCCCGGGGGGACCCGATGAAATGGTGCACTGCAAAAATAAATCTGACACCTTTCTTATGTGGCCACCTGTCAAGTTCAAAATATCTTGTTTCCTGTTGGATGCTTCTTTCCCTGAGTTCCCTCAACCCTTTTCTTATTCGCGCCCGTTATGCGCCAAGTACCGATTCGGTACATGGGGAGAAGCTCGCCATTTTCAGTCCGCCACCGGTGTGGCAAAGGAGTCACCGCGACATTATCCAATCATGCTGGAGCAGGCCGATAGGGCCGACGCTCCAGGTATAGCCGCCAGAGGATGACGGCCAGCTTCCTGGCTACGGCGGTAATCGCTTTCTGGGGAATGCCCATTCGGCCCAAGAAACGGTTATAAAGATCCCGAGCGTATGGATCGCGTAGTCTCCATGTCCAGGCCGCTTCGATCAACAAACTCCGCAGCCGGGTCTGCCCCGCTGGCCGCAGCCTGCCTGGAGGCGCTTTCTCCCCGCTATGCCGCACCATCGGGGCAAGTCCCAGGTAACTCGAGACTTCCTCCGCCCGATGGAACCGTTCCGGACCAAAGAGTTCCAGCAGAAACGTCCTGGCCACGACTTCACCGACCCCCGGAACACTCTGCAGGCAAGCCAGGACAAGGCTATTTTGCCGGGCCATCTGCCGCAACTGCTCTTCCACCTTGCTCAGCTCGTCCCGATAAAACGTCAGCTCTCGCAGGTGGCTCTCCAGAGTCAGGCGGGCATGAGGTTCCATAGGCAAGGCCAAAACCGCTTCCGCGGCGCCCCGCTGCCAGTGCTCGACCTCCTTCGGCTCCGGCAAACCCAGAAACAGCAGAAACCCCTTGATCCGCTGTTTGCACCGCCTCACCGAGTCCACGATGTCATGCCGACGCCTCTGCAGACTCCGCTGCGCCTCCTGCTCGGGGGTGGGAACGGCAATCGATCGGATCAGCCCTTTCGCGGTATAATCCGCCAAGCGCTGGCAATCGAGACGGTCCGTCTTCGCCCCGGGCGTTACCGCTCGGGGAATCCGGTTGGGGGCAGCCATCAATACCTCAATGCCCGCTGCCCTCAATGCCCGGGCAAGACCAAACCCCGTGGGACCCGCCTCGTAAGCAACGGCACTCACCCGAATCGACAGCCGCTGGAGTTGTTCCACCAAGCCTTGCGGATCCGCCGGACAAACCTGTGTCATGGCTTGCCCGTCCGCCCGACGTATCGCTACATGATAGCTCCGCTTGTGGACATCGATCCCGATGTGGAACGGACACTTCTCGGAACCCTTCACAAACTGTTCAATCCTTGCTACGGTTGTCCTCGCCATGTTGGTCCTCCTTCCCGGGGATAGCTGATTGCTCTTGCCGGAGTCTCAGCTTATCACCCAGGTAAGTGGCCAGCATGGTATTTTCTGAATCAGGCGAAGAGGTCGTACAGGTCCGAGTCGGCGATGCGGCAGGTCGTGAACTGGCCGGGCCGCAGTCGCTTTTTCCTTAGGTAGGTCACCCCGTCGATATCCGGCGCCTGGCGGCGGCATCTTCCTGCCCAGGGATAATCGGGGTTCTCGCCAGGTCCCTCGATCAGGATTTCCTGGGCGGTCCCCACCAGGGAGGCGTTGATCTCCCCGGAGACTTCCGCCTGTTCCTCCATGAGAACCTGCCTTCTCCGCTCCTTTTCCTTCCGCGAGATCCGCTGGGGCAGCTCAGCGGCGGCGGTGCCCTCCTCCTTCGAGTAGGTGAAGACGCCCAGGTGGTCGAAGCGGGTCTCCCGGATGAAATCCAGAAGGGCGTCGAACTTCCGGATCGTCTCCCCGGGGAAGCCGACGATGAGGGAGGTCCGGAGGGCGAATCCGGGGACGATCTCCCGGGCGCGGCGGATCACCTGCCGGAGCTGGGCGCTGTTTCCCCGGCGGTTCATGGCGGCGAGGATGCCGTCGTCGATGTGCTGAATCGGAATGTCCAGGTAATCGCAGACCTTTTCTTCCTCCGCCACGGCCTCCAGGATGGCCTCGGTGAGGCCCGCCGGGTAGGTGTAGAGGAGGCGGATCCATCTGAGATCTCTGATACGGGCAAGCTCGCGGAGCAGACGGGGCAGGCGCTCCCCGCCCTTCCGGTCCTTCCCCCAGGCGGTCGTGTCCTGGGCGGTGAGGATGATCTCCCGGACGCCTCCTCCGACGAGGCGCTCCGCTTCTTGCAGGAGGTCATCCAGCGGCCGGCTCCGGTAGGGCCCGCGAATCTCCGGGATGGCGCAGTAGGCGCAGCGGTTGGAGCAGCCGTCGGCGATCTTCAGGTAGGCCGTGTGTTTCGGGCCTGATACGAGTCGAGGGAGGGACGCGTCCATCAGGAAGGACGGGCGCTTGGAGGCGGCCAGTCGCGTTCGTGGTTCGCCCTCGTCCAGGGACGCGATGCGCAGGGCGATGCGCGGAATCTCGTCGATCCCCAGGAAAAGATCCACCTCCGGCAGGTCCTTGGCCATCTCGGCCCCATAGCGCTGGGGCAGGCAGCCCGTGACGACCAGGTGCCGGCACGCGCCTCGTCGCTTGTAGGCCGCCAGGGTCAGGATCGCCTCGATAGACTCCTCCCTCGCCGGGAGGATGAAGGCGCAGGTGTTGACCAGGATCAGGCGGGCGTCTTCCGGCCGCTCCACCAGCCGGTATCCCGCCTCCCGGAGAAGCCCCGCCATGACCTCGGCGTCCACCTCGTTTTTCGGGCAGCCCAGGCTCAGAATAAAAAACGTGTCCGATGGGTTGATGGATCCCCCCTTCAGAGCTTCTTGACGAGGACTTTGCGGGGCTTGGCGCC
>JBFZER010000082.1:0-3980 GCA_041306765.1 Spirochaetota bacterium
AAGTCTGGTAACCCTCGCGGTGGCCGCGGTCATGCTGATAGACGGTTGGAAGCTCGTGGGATTCACCATGCGGTCCATCATGCCCGCCACGAAGTGGCCCGCGGGCCTTCTGTACGCCATCCTCCCGCTCAGCGCGATCGTGATGATCTACGAATCCTTGACCGACCTGTTCGGGATCGATACCAACGACGAGGCCGTCGACCGGTTCCTTTCCGGACAGGGCCCGCTCCGGGATGTTCTGGGGGAACACCATGGCTGACCAAAGCTTCGCGATCGTCCTGCTCCTGGGATCCTTCGGGCTCCTGCTCCTGCTCCAGGTGCCCATCACCTTCACCCTGGCCCTCTCCGCGGTGGTCACCGCGGTCTACCTGGGCCTGCCCCTGATGGTGGTGGTCCAGCAGATGGTCCAGGGAGTCCGGTCCTTCAGCCTCCTGGCCATCCCCTTCTTCATCATCGCCGGGGAGATGATGGGCCAGGGCGGGATATCCCGCCGGCTCATCCTCTTTTCCAACCTCCTGGTGGGCCGCATCCGGGGCGGCCTGGCCCAGGTCAACTGCCTGGCCAGCATGTTCTTCGGAGGCATATCCGGATCCGCGGTGGCGGACGTCTCCTCCATCGGCACCATCCTCATCCCCATGATGAAGGAGAAGGGTTACGACGACGACTTTTCCGTGGGCATCACCGTGACCAGCGCCTGTCAGGGCGTGATCATCCCGCCCAGCCACAACATGATCATCTACTCCCTGGCCGCAGGCGGGGTGTCCGTGGGCCGGCTCTTCCTGGGGGGCTTCATCCCCGGGGTGATGCTGGGGGTGGGGCTCATGATCGTGAGCTACATCTTCGCCATCAAGCGGGGTTACCCCAAGGAGAAGAAATACACCTTCAAGGAAGCCCTGCAGATATCCAAGGACGCCATCCTGGGATTGTTCACCGCGGTCATCATCATGGGCGGGGTGATCTCCGGGGTGTTCACGGCCACCGAGTCGGCGGCCGTGGCCGTCGTCTACGCCTTCATCATCACCTTCTTCGTGTACCGGGAGATCCCCCTGGCGCGGTTCAAGAGCATCCTGTACGGGGCCCTCAAGACCCTGGCCATGGTGATGGCCCTGATCGCCGCGGCCAGCGCCTTCGGCTACCTGATGGCCTACCTGAAGATCCCCGCCCTGGCCACAGAACTGCTCCTGTCCATCACCCACAACAAAGCCCTTCTGCTGATCCTGGTGAACCTGCTCCTCCTGGTGCTGGGCATGATCATGGACATGGCCCCCCTCATCCTCATCACAACGCCCATCCTCTATCCCGTGTTCGTGGGCGCCCTGGGCATGTCCCCGATCCACTTCGGCATCATGCTGATCCTGAACCTGGCCATCGGCCTCACGACCCCGCCGGTGGGCTCCGCCCTCTTCGTGGGCTGCGCGGTGGGGAAGATCCGGATCGAGCAGGTGGTCAAGGCCATGCTGCCGATGTGGGCCGTGATGGTGGCGGTCCTGATGCTGATCACCTTCGTCCCGGAGATCACCATGTTCGTGCCGAACCTGGTGATGCCCCAGCAGTAGGAATCCGGCTTCGAGCGGAACGGCCGCGGCATACCGCGGCCTTGCGCCGCCCCGTTCAACCCCGGTTTTTGGGCTGGACGCGGGCGGCGTTTTCATGTCCGGACGGAATCCCCCGGCTTCCGGAGGCGCTCACTCCCCCGGTTCCAGCCGGTACAGGCCCCCGGGCGAGTCGTCGGTCAGAATGTACACCAATCCGTCGGGCCCCTGCCGCACGTCCCGTATCCGGCCTATCGCACCCTCCAGCAGGACCTCCTGGGAGAGGACCGCCGTATCGCTCACAGCCATGCGCACCAGGCGCCGGCCCGCCAGGTTCCCGGAGAAGAGCATGCCCTTCCAGCGCGGAAAGGCGTCCCCGGTGTAGAACTCCAGGCCCGAGGGGGCGATGGAGGGAGTCCAGTGGATCAGGGGCTGTTCCATGCCGGGTTTGGCCGTCCCCTCCCCGATCGCCGCCCCGGTTCCGTATTGCTTCCCATAGGTGATGACGGGCCAGCCGTAGTTCCGCCCGGGGCGGACGATGTTCACCTCGTCGCCACCCTGGGGGCCGTGTTCGGTGATCCAGGCCTCTCCGGTGCGGGGGTGGATCGCCAGGCCCTGGGGGTTCCGATGCCCGTAGGAGTAGACCAAGGGACGGGCGGCCCGGTTTCCCCGGAACGGGTTGTCCCCGGGGACAGAGCCGTCCGGGGCGATCCTGTGGACCTTGCCCGCGTCGTCCCCCAGGTCCTGGGCGCGGGGACCCTGGCCCCGGTCCCCCGTCGAAAAAAGGAGCGTGCCGTCGGGAAGGAACCGGATCCGGGACCCGAAGTGCTGGCCCGCCCCGGTTTTCCGCTCCATGCTCCAGATCGTCCGCACGTCCCGGAGCGCGGTCCCGTCCAAAACCGCCCGGGCCAGGGCCGTGCCGGCTCCCCCCGGACCGGGCTGGGAATAGGTGAAGAAGACCGTCCGGTCCGCTGAGAAGGAGGGGCTGACCGCGATGTCCAGAAGCCCCCCCTGTCCCGCGGAACTGACCGCGGGAACTCCCGATACGGGAACAGGGGACCCGTCCTTCACGGCTAGGAGCCTTCCCCGCCGCTCCGTTACGAGCATCCTGCCGTCCGGAAGGAAGGCGAGGGACCAGGGATATTCAAGCCGATCCAAGACCTTCACGATCCGGAAGGAATGCAGTTCGCTGCGGTAGGCGCCGACGACCTCGCCCCGGGTCTGGGCCGCCGCAGACGGCGTAGCGAGGATCAGGGCGGCAGCCAGCAGGACCAGGGCGAGGGGCTCCGAGGTCCAAGGGCGGAGGATCCGGCGCCCGGGGGATTCGCGGGAACATCGGGATGAACGGGGCGGGTTCGATCGGGCTTCTGTCATGAAGTACCTCCGGTATATTGATTACAAATATAGTAATTTTTATGCCGGATGGTTACAGGCGTGCCAACGGTCCACTCGCCCGTATGTTGCGGCAATCGAAGCGAAAGGTACATACTTACCTATAATGCTCGATGCAATCGTCGATTCACGTACTTGCTCCATTCGAACACGTCGGGAAGCCCCGGCTGAGGAGGGAGGCTGCGTATGGAGTTCGGCGGCAAGTCGATCTGGATAACCGGGGCTTCCTCCGGCATCGGGAAGGCCCTGGCGCTGGAGTTCTTTCGGAGAGGTGCCGCCGTAGTCCTCTCGGCCCGGAGCGCGGACAAGCTCGGGGAGCTCAAGGAACGCCTGGACGGGATCGAGCCCGGACGCTGCCATGTCGTGCCCTGCGACGTGACGGATCCTGGGTCGGTGGAGCGCGCGGCCGGCGCGGTGAAGTCTGAGATCGGGCGGCTGGACATCCTGGTCAACAACGCCGGCGTCAGCCAACGCTCCACGGTCCTGCAGACGGAGAGCAGGGTCGAGAGGGCCCTGTTCGAGGTGAACTACTTCGGGGCCCTCGCCGTCACCCGGAGCGTCCTTGCCTGGATGATCGAGAGCGGGGGCGGACGGATCGTGGTGATCGGGAGCATGGCCGGGAAGTTCGGGTTCCCGATGCGTTCCACCTACTGCGCCTCCAAGCACGCCCTGCTGGGATACTTCGAGACCCTCCGGGCGGAGCTCCGGGGAACGGGCGTCGGCGTGACCCTCGTATGCCCGGGTCGGATCAAGACCGACATCTCGATCCACTCGATCAAGGGCGACGGATCGGTCTACGGCAGGATGGACCCAGGATCGGAAGCGGGAATGCCCGTGGAGCGCTGCGCCCGGATCATCGTGGATGCCGTTCGACGAGGGCGCAAGGAGATCCTGATCGGAGCGCCGGAGCGGCTTCTCTACCTCTTCCGCCGCTTCTGCCCTCCCCTCTTCTACCGGATCACGGAGCGAATCAGTCCGATCTGATCCGGGAACCCTCGGTCCGGTCGGCAGGCGCGCTGGGCAGCTGCTGCCTCATAGTTCCAGGCCCAGGAGGAA
>JBFZER010000083.1:0-10711 GCA_041306765.1 Spirochaetota bacterium
CAGGAACCTCGTAGGCCTTGCCCGCTCGGCCCAGAGGCCCAGCTCGGCAAGGACGGCCTCCACCCGCCCGACCATCTCCGGCCGGGGCACCCCGAGGTTCTCAAGGCCGAAAGCGGCGTCCTCCTCCACCACGGAGGCCACGATCTGGTCCGGGGGAGACTGGAAAACCAGGGCCAGGGATCGACGGACCAGGCGGCGTTCCTCCGGAAGGGAGGGATCCAGGCCGTCCACCCGCACGGTCCCCCGCGGCGGCACGGCCAGGCCGTTCAGGCACCGGATCAGGGTGCTCTTGCCCGAGCCGTTTGCCCCGGCCAGGGCCAGGTATTCCCCGTCCCGGACCTCCAGGGACACCTCCGCCAGGGCGGGTATCGAGGATCCGGGGTAGGTGTAGGAGAGGGATCGAATCTCTATCAATTCCGGACCGCCCGGGAGCGGTCGGATTTCTCGAAGGAGGAGATCATGGGCACCTCGCGTCTCGGTCCCGACGGCCCTCCGGGGAAGCCGCGGCTCATTATGAGCATCCTGGCGGCCTCGGCGCGGGCTTCGTCGTTTCGGATCCAAGCGCCAAGGTCAAGGTACGCGGACCGGGGGGATTTGTCAAGAAACCCGGGCCCCGCTACAGTGGGAGACATGGCCTGTCCCGTCTGCGGCCGCCGGGAATCCCGGAGACCCGCCGCTCCTCCCTGGGCGCTCGTCCGGGGCCTTTCATACCTGAGATGCCCCGCGTGTTCCTACATCTACCGGGACCGCGCCGGCCTTCCGACGCCGGAGGACGAGGCGGCCCGTTACCTCCGGCACCGCAACGATCCTTCCGAACCCGGCTACCGGGCGTACCTGGAGGCCTTCATCGAGAAAGCGGTCCTCCCCTTCGCCGCCCCGGGCTCCCGGGTCCTGGATTTCGGCTCCGGCCCGGTTCCGGCCCTGGCCGCCCTCCTCGGGGAGCGCGGGTACCGGACAGCGGCCTTCGATCCTTTCTTCGCCCCGGACCGCGGGGCCCTGGCCGGACCTTTCGACCTGGTCGCGGTCCACGAGGTGGCGGAGCACCTGGCCCGCCCGCACTTCGAGTTCGCCCGGCTGTACCGCAGCCTGGCGCCCGGCGGGTTCATCTCCGTCCGGACCCGCTACGCCCCGGAGGATTCCCGGGAGTTCGCGAGGTGGTGGTACAGGTAGGATCCCACCCATGTGGGGTTCTTCGGAAGACGGGTCTTCGAGGCGCTGGCGGACCGTCTGGGCATGGCGAAGGCGCTGGACGACGGTGTAGAACTGGCGGTCCTCCGGGCCTGATCCCTACACCGCCGTGTCCCGGAGGGCCTTCCTCCAGGTCCCGGCCCGGAACCAGGCGAACCCCGCGGCCGCCGTGGAAAGGTTGGAGACGAACATCGCGACCCAGATCGACATGGGCCCCATTCCCGCCAGGAAGGCCAGGGCGTAGGCCAGGGGAACCCGCACGACCCAGAGGCGGAGGACGGAAAGGATCATGATGATCCGGGTATCCCCGGCGCCCTGGAAGGCTCCCGTCAGCACCAGGTAGAGGCAGAAGAACAGCACCGAGGGGGCCACCACCTTGAACATGACGTCCCCCACCGCCACCGCCTCCGGATCGTCCACGAATAACCGCACGAGGTGCCCCCCGAAGAGGACGGACGCCGCGAGGGGCGGCCCCACCAGGAACAGGCAGAGCCGCAGGGCGGACCGCACCACCCGGCCTGCGCTCTTCTCGTCCCGGGCGCCCAGGGCCTGCCCCACCAACACCGTCGTGGCCACGGACAGGCCGCGGGCGGGAAGGTCGAAGAGCCCGATCAGACGGTTCCCGACCCCGAACGCGGCGATGGCTCCCGTGCCGAAGAGGTTCACGACCCCCTGGAGGACCGTGAAGCCCAGGGCGGACAGGGCCTGGCCGACCGAGGACGGCAGGCCGATGCGCAGGATGAGCGCCGCGGCCTTGGGGTCCGGCCGGAGGAGGGAGGTCCGCAGGCGGAGGGAGGACCGGCCCCGGATCAGGATACGCAGGGACAATACCGCGCCGAGACCCTGGGACGCCACGGTGGCGATGGCCGCCCCGGCGACGGAGAGGGCGGGCAGGGGTCCGAGCCCGAATATGAGCAGGGGATCCAGGGCCAGGTTGGCCAGGACCGCGACCAGGTGGACCTTCAGGGGGGTCACGGTATCCCCGATGGCGGAGAAGGACGACTGGAGCAGGAAATACGAGAACATGAAGGGCATGCCGCAGAAGACGATGCGCAGGTAGGTCAGGGCGGGACCCAGGATGTCCGGCGGGGTGTTGAGCAGCAGGAGGACGGGCCGGGAGAAGACCAGCCCGGCCAGGGTCAGGATCGCCGATGCGGCCAGGAGGATGACCGCGGTCTGGTTCATGTAAAAGTTCATCCTCTCCTCGTCCCCGCGGCCCTTCACCTGGGCGATCAGGGTAGTGCCCGCCCCGGACAGCCCCGTGGCGAAGATGATCAGGAAGAACACAAGGCTGGTCGAGACGGAGGGAGCGGATATCTCGGAGGCGCCGAGCTTTCCCAGGAAGAAGGCGTCCGTCAGGTTGTACAGGGTCTCCACCAGGCTCCCCGCCATGGCGGGAGCCGCTATCCCGAGGATCCTTCGGGTCAGGCGGTCGAACCGCGCCGGCGGCGCGGACGGGTAGCCCTCCTCCGGCGGGGACGGTACCTCCCCAACGGCGGCTCCGGATTCGTCCATGGCGCCAGATTAGCCCGCGGCGCCGGCCGTGTCCAGCGAGGACGGTTCGATTGACGCGTGAGTGCCTTCCGGGTAGACTCGCACCGCTATGAAGATATGGCTGAAGCTGTTGATCGGCGCCCTTCTGGGCACCCTGCTGGGTCTCCTCCTCCCCTCCGGGCCCTCCACGGACAAGACCCTGGGGATACTGTTCGAGCTGGCCCTCCGGGGCGGCCGGTACATCTTCCTTCCCCTGATCTTCTTCTCCGTTCCCATCGCGGTCTTCGAGCTCTACGAGGACAGGAAGCTGGCGCCGGTCCTGGGCAAGGCCGCCGTCATATCCGTGGTTTCCGTCTTCGCCGCGTCGATCCTGGGCGCGGCGGGAGCCTTCATTTTACAGCCGGACCGCATCCCCCTGGTCAGCGAATCCTCCCCGGCGGAGCCCCTGGCTTCGGCGGGAGAGATCCTGCTGAGCCTCTTCCCGAAAAACGCCTTCGAAGCCCTGGTATCCGGCGGAGACGGACTTGCGCCGCTGTTCATCCTGGCCGTGATCCTCGGCCTGTCCCTGTCCTTCGACCAAGCCGCCACGAAGCCCGTCCTCGGGATGTTCGATTCCCTTTCCCGGATCCTCTACCAGGTCAACTCCTTCCTCGTCGAGATCCTGGCGATATTCTCCATCGTGGCCGCGGCGCACAACGCCCGGGCGTTCCGGACCGTCCTGGAGCTCTCGTTATACCGGAGCCTGCTTCTCTCCGTCGCCGTCGAGGTCGTCTTCGTGGTATTCCTGGTGATCCCGGGCATCCTTTACTTCGCGGGGGGCGGGAAACATCCCTTCCGGATCCTGTACGGGCTGGCCGGTCCGGCCCTCGCGGCGGTGGTCTCCGGGGATCTATTCTTCGGCGCGGGCACCCTGGTGAAGCATGACAAGGAGAACCTCGGAATACGCCGGAGGGCCGGAACCCTCGCCCTGCCCGTAGCCCTGCTCCTGGGCCGTGCGGGCACCGCCCTCGTGACCTCCACGAGCTTCATCGTCGTGCTGAACTCCTTCTCCAACATAGGACTCACCGCGGAGAACCTGCTCTGGCTGCTGGCCTTCGTACCCCTGTCCGCCCTCCTGCTGGGATCCGCTCCCGGACGCGGCCCCGCGGCGGCCCTGGCCCTGCTTTCGAGCCTGTACGGACGGGGATTCGAGACCGGCTACCTCCTTCTCGTCCAGGCCGCCGTGCCCCTGCTTCTCGCGGGGGTTTTCCTGGACGCGATCTGGGCGGGCTGCGTCTCCTGGCTGACCGCGCGGTCCGAAGACATGGCAGCGGAGCGGGAGGTCCGGAGGTATATTTAGGTGGTCAGTGGACAGTGGTCGGTGGCCGGTGGTCGGCGGCCGGTTTTTCTATCCACCGTCCACTGTCCACCGTTACAATTGACTTTCCCCCAGGCCGACCCTACAATCCTCCCATGAATCTGAGAACCGTACTGACCGAACAGTCCATCGCCCTGCACCTCAAGGGCAAGACCAAGGACGAGATCATCCGCGAACTCCTGGACGTCCTCGTGAAGAACGGATCCGTGGCCTCCTTCGACAAGGCCTACCAGGGCATCCTTGAGCGGGAGCGGAAGATGTCCACCGGGATGAAGCACGGGATAGCCCTGCCCCACGGCAAGACGGACGCCGTGGCCAGCCTGGCAGCCTGCGTGGGGGTATCCGACTACCCTATCGATTACGAAACCCTGGACGGAAAGCCCTGCCGCATCTTCATCATGCTCCTGTCGCCCCCGACCAAGACCGGACCCCACCTGCAGTTCCTGGCGGAGGTGAGCCTCCTGTTCCGGTCCGCGGAGAAGCGGGCCGCGCTTCTTTCGGCGGAGAACCCCGGGGCCGTCCTGCGCGCCCTGTCGGAATAGTCCGGGAAACCCGAGCGGCCGACCGCGGGGACCGCCCCGGCGGGTGGAACGAGGCCGTCGATGGAAACAGGCCGTCCGGGAATCGCTTCCCGGACGGCCTGTCCCGTTTGCGGCGGATCGGGATCGATCAGTCGATGACGGCGAGGATGTCGGCCATCTTGACGATGAGATGGTCCGCGCCGTCCATCTTGATCTGGGTTCCGGCGTACTTGTCGTACATGACCTTCTCGCCGGCCTTGACCTTGATGACGTCGGTATCGGTTCCCACGGCGACCACCACGCCGGTCTGGGTCTTCTCCTGGGCGGTCTGCGGGATGATGATCCCGCCGGCGGTTTTCGCCTCGCTCTCCTGGATCTTGATGAGCACGCGATCGCCCAACGGTTTCACTTTCATGACGTAATCCTCCTGAGAACTGCGGTCTGGGTTGTACGTAGGATAGAAAAAATATACGAAAATGGGCCCTTCCGGGTCAAGGAGTATTCGAACGCCCCTCCTGAGTGGCCGCCCGGCTGTTTTTTCGGTAGATTGATACCGATAGACCGAACCCTCCAGGGAGCGAACATGACCGGCAAGAAAAAGCCATCCTGGGACAAGAACCTCATGAAACCCCGGACCCCGGGAGGGAAGGGACCCAACCTTCCCCCCTCGTTCAACGGGTGGAGGCTTTCCCTGATATACATGGGGATGACCCTTCTCATGATCATCCTCTTCAACTGGTACATGGTCTCCTCGGACGAGACGGTCATCCCCTTCAGCGACTTCAAGGCCAAGATCGGATCCGGCCAGATCGTCCGGGTGGAGATCGATTCCTCCTGGTACCGGGGCTACATCCGCGCGGAGTCCCCCGCGGAGGGCCAACCCTCCTTCTGGCCCCGCAGGATGGTCTCGAGCCCGGCCCTGCCCGCAGACCGGCTGGCCTACAAGACGGTGCCCGTCTACGATCCGGACTTCACAAAGCTCCTGGACGCCCAGGGGGTGGTTTACTCCTCGGTTCCCCGGGAGGGGAACGCGATGGTTTCCATCCTGTTCAACTGGATACTGCCCTTCGGAGCGATATTCCTCCTCTGGAAGCTCCTGCAGAAACGCCTTTCCAACGTGAATTCCAACGTCCTGGCCTTCGGTCAGAACAAGGCCATGATCGTGGCCGAGGGGGACGTCAAGTCCCGGTTCTCGGACGTAGCCGGGGTGGACGAGGCCAAGGAGGAATTGGTCGAGGTCGTGGACTTCCTGAAATCCCCCAAGAAGTACACGGACATAGGCGGAAAGATACCCAAGGGCGTCCTGCTGGTGGGACCCCCGGGAACGGGCAAGACCCTCCTGGCCCGGGCCGTGGCCGGAGAGGCCGGGGTTCCGTTCTTCCGGATGAGCGGCGCGGAATTCGTGGAGATGTTCGTGGGGGTCGGAGCGTCCCGGGTACGGGACCTCTTCCGCCAGGCCCGGGAAAAAGCTCCCTGCATCATATTCATCGACGAGCTGGACGCCATCGGCAAGAGCCGCATCTCCGGCCCCATGGGGGGCAACGACGAGCGGGAGCAGACCCTGAACCAGCTTCTCGTGGAGATGGACGGTTTCGACGCGACCAGCGGGCTGATCATTCTGGCAGCCACCAACCGTCCCGACGTCCTGGACCCCGCCCTGCTCCGGCCCGGGCGCTTCGACCGCCAGGTCATGGTGGACCGGCCGGACCTGATCGGCCGCAAGGCCATCCTGGCCATCCACGCAAAGGCGGTCAAGCTGGACGAGGCCGTGGACCTGGGCGAGGTGGCCCGGTCGACCCCGGGCTTCGTGGGGGCCGACCTGGCCAACATCGTGAACGAGGCCGCCCTCCTGGCGGTGCGCGGCGGAAGGAAGAAGGTGGGCCAGAGGGATTTCGAGGCCGCCATCGAAAAAGTGGTCACGGGCCTGGAAAAGAAGAGCCGGGTCATGAATCCCGAGGAGCGGAAGGCCATCGCCTACCACGAGGCGGGCCACGCCCTGGTCGCCGCCTTTACGGAGGGCTCGGATCCCGTACAGAAGGTCTCCATCGTCCCGAGGGGCTTCGGGGCCCTGGGCTTCACCCTGCAGATGCCCACGGAGGACCGGTACGTCGTGACGGAGAGCCAGCTCCTGGGCCAGATCGACGTGCTCATGGGGGGCCGGGCCGCGGAGGAGATCGTCTTCGGGCGCATCTCCACGGGAGCCGCCAGCGACATCACCAAGGCTACGGATATCGCCCGCAGGATGATCACGGACTACGGCATGTCCGCCCGGTTCCGGAACGTGGCCCTGACCAAGCGCGGCATGAGCCTGGGGGGGGCCCAGGAGCCCTTCATGACCCGGGAGTACAGCGAGGAGACCCAGCGCTATGTGGACGACGAGGTGGCCCGGATCATCGCCGAGCGCTATGCCCTTGCGGTAACGACCCTGAAGTCCCGGAGGCCGCTGCTGGATACGGTGTCCGTCGAGCTCCTGGAGAAGGAGAGCCTCGACGCCGCCCGGTTCCGTGAGCTCCTGGGGACGGAAAAAAAATAGGACACTTTCACTATTGTCCTAGTACTCTCTTGACATTGTCTTATATTCGTCGTAGCTTGACCCGGGGAGACCGAAGCGGGGCCGGAGGGAATCCGGCCTTGTCCCGGACCCGGGGAGGCCGCCATGTGGACTGATTTCGTGCTCATCGTGTATGCCGCGATCCTTCTGGGCATTGCCCTGCTGAGCCTCAAGTACAACACGAGCCTCGAAAATTTCCTGGTAGCGGGGCACAAGCAGAGGAGGATCCTGGTCACGGCGTCCATGCTGGCGTCCACGATCGGCGGCGGGATCACCATAGGGACGGTCGCGAACGCCTACCGCATCGGCTTCCCGGCCTTCTGGTTCGTCGCAGCCGGCGGCATCGCCCACTTCCTGCAGGGAGCCCTGCTCTCCGAACGGGTGCGGGCCTCCGAGGCCCTCACCCTCCCGGACCTGGCGAACCGCTACCTGGGGCCCGCCGTGCGGATGGAGATATCCCTCGTCATCCTCGTAACCTGGATCGGAATCTCGGCGGCGCAGTTTGTCGCCGCGGCCCGCATCATCACCACCCTGACGGGCATGCCCCACCCGGGTGCGGTGGCCGCAGCGGCCGCCTTCATCGTGGTCTATACCCTGATAGGCGGTCAGAAGTCGGTGCTCCGCACGGATCTGTTCCAGTTCGGGGTCCTGGCGGCAGCCGTCGTGCTGGTCCTGGGGTACCTGTTCCTGGCCAAACCGCCCGCCCCGGGGGCCATCCGGATCGACCTGTTCACGAAAGATTTCGGGCCCCTGGACCTGGTCTACTACGTGGTCGTGATGGGGGGATCGTATTTCATCTGTCCCATGATGTTCTCCCGGATACTCTCCGCAGACACCCCGGCCAACGCCCGTACGTCCTCCTTCCTGTCCGGGACCGGGATGTTCTTCTTCGCCTTCGCAATAACCTTCGTGGGCCTGTGGGCCCGCTCGGCCCTCCCCGAACTGGGAGGCCTGGACCCCCTGAACGCCATCGCCAAAAACCATCTTCCTCCGTTCCTGGGCATCGTGCTGATCGTGGGCCTCCTGGCCGCAATCCTCTCCACCGCGGACACCGTGCTGATCACCGCCGCGGGAATCCTGGAGCACGACGTGTTCAAGGGCACCCGGGTGGCCGGGGTGCGGATGTGGACCGTGGCCGTCGGGGCGGTCGGGGCCGGGATAGCTCTCTTCCAGACCGACGTGATCGCCATGCTCATCAAGACCTACAACGGGTATACGGCGGGCCTCGTTCCGGCCCTCTTCGTGGCCCTGATGCTCCCGGGGGGCCGAAAAATCCGTCCCGCCTGGGGCTTTGCGGCCATAGCCGGCGGATACGCCCTGGGACTGGCGGGAAGCTTCACGGGCTCCAAGCTGCTGCCCCTGGCGGGCATGGCGTTCTCCGCGGGCGTGGCCCTGGCGGGGGCCTGGAAGCCGGGCAGGACCCGGGAGGTCCCGAGTTAGGATCCCGGTTTCACGAATCCGTGACACTAGCGGATAGGCTGTCATATTGACAATCGGCAACCCTTACGTCAAACTCCCCCTCGGGGCGATGCCCGTCCCGAGGAGGCGAACATGGCCGTCTTGATCCGATCCACCGGGTCCTTCGTCCCGGACAACCGATATTCCAACGACCAGCTTTCGGCGATCGTAGACACCACGGACGAATGGATCCGCTCCCATACCGGAATCGGCGCCCGGCACATCGCCCCGGACGGGATGATGACCAGCGACATGGCCCTCGCCGCCTCCCGCAGCGCCCTGGAGAGGGCGGGCATCGGGGCGGAGGACCTCGATTATATCGTCGTGGCCACCGCCAGCCCGGACTACTTCGGCTTCCCCGCCACGGCCTGCATCGTCCAGGACAAGCTGGGAGCCTCCAAGGCGGCCGCCTTCGACGTGGTGGCGGGATGCACCGGCTTCATCTACGCCTTGGACACGGTGTCCGCCATGATGGAAGCCCGGAAGGCCCGGTACGGCCTGGTGATCGGCGCGGAGACCCTGTCCCGGATCGCGGACTGGGCGGACCGCGCCACCTGCGTGCTCTTCGGCGACGGCGCCGGCTGCGCAGTCCTGGAGAACACCGGGGGGGAGTCCCTACGCGGGCTCAAGGCCAGCATACTGGGGTCGGACGGTTCCGGAGCCCTCGACCTGTACCTGGCCCAGGGGATGCGGGACAAGACCTTCGACCGGGGAGAGCCCTACCCGGACTTCCCGAAGATCGTGATGAACGGCAAGAACGTGTACAACTTCGCGGTCAAGGCCATCACCAAGCTGATCGGCGACCTGCTGGAAAAGAGCGGAATCCCCCTTGCGGAGTTCCGCTGGATCGTCCCGCACCAGGCCAACCTGCGCATCGTCCAGGCCGCGGCCAAGCGCTTCGGCCTGCCGGAGGACCGCTTCTACCTGAACATCCAGGAGTACGCGAACACCTCCGCCGCTTCCGTGCCCATCGCCCTGAACGAGATCGCGGAAAAGTCCCTGGTGCGGGAGGGAGACCCGATCATGCTCCTGGGTTTCGGCGCGGGGCTGACCTTCGGCGGGAGCGTACTCCGGTATTGACGCTTCGCGGCGGGCCTTCGGCCGTCTTGCCGCCGGACCGTCCGCGGGATACGCTGAGACTTCGATAATTCGACAGGAGGAACCATGGATGCGAAACGCCGCGTAGTCGTGACCGGGATGGGGGTCGTCAGCCCCGTCGGCAACGATCTTGCGAGCTTCTGGGACGCCGTCAAGAACGGCCGTTCCGGCATAGGCCCGGTGACGAGGTTCGACCCCTCCCGGCTGGAGGCCCGGATAGCGGGAGAGGTGAAGGACCTGGACGTCTCCCTCTGGATGGACAAGAAGGAAGCCCGGAAGATGGCCCTCTTCACCCAGTACGCCGTTTCCGCGGCCGCCCAGGCCTGGGCCCAGGCGGGCATGGACGCGGATACCACCCCCCGGGACCGGATCGCCATCGTCGTGGGAAACGGAATCGGAGGAGAGGAGATTCACTGCGAGTCCCACGCCAAGATGCTGGAGTCCGGACCCGCGCGGATCCCTCCCATGACGATTCCCCTCATGATCATGAACGAGGCTGCGGGCAACATCGCCCTCCGCTTCCAGATCAAGGGCCCCGCCTACACCCAGGCCACCGCCTGCGCCTCCGGCACCGACGCCCTGGGCCAGGCCCTGGACATGATCCGCGCGGGCCGCTGCGACGTGGCCGTGGCGGGAGGCACCGAGGGGGCCATCACGGAGTTCGCCATCGGCGGTTTCTGCCGCATCCAGGCCCTGTCCACCAAGCGCAACGACCAGCCGACCAAGGCCTCCCGCCCCTTCGACAAGGACCGGGACGGCTTCGTGATCGCCGAGGGTGCCGGGATGATGATCCTGGAGTCCTACGAACACGCCCGGGCCCGGGGGGCCGCGATCCTGGCGGAGTTCGCCGGGTACGGGGCCTCCTGCGATTCCTACCACCTGACCGCCCCGGATCCCGAGGGCTCGGGGGGCGCCATGGCCATACGGCGGGCCATCGAGGACGCGGGCCTTTCGCCCTCGGACATCCAGTACTACAACGCCCACGGGACCTCCACGCCGATCAACGATCCCACGGAGACCCTGATGGTGAAGAAGGCCTTCGGG
>JBFZER010000084.1:0-13686 GCA_041306765.1 Spirochaetota bacterium
GCAGGACCCTCAGTATCTTGGCCTGGGTGGGCAGGGCCATGTCTCCGATCTCGTCCAGGAAAAGCGACCCCCCCTGGGCCAGCTCGAATTTCCCCCTATGCAGGGTGACGGCGCCCGTGAAGGCCCCCCGTTCATGGCCGAACAGCTCGCTCTCCAGAAGCGATTCGGCGAGAGCTGCGCAGTTGACCTTCACGAACGGCGCGTCCCGGCGCCGGCTGTTCCGTTGTATCGCCTGGGCGACCAGCTCCTTGCCGCTCCCGCTCTCGCCCGCGATCAGGACCGGGGCATCGGTGGCGGCTACCTTGCCGAGGGCCCCCACCACCCTGAGCATCTCGGGATTCTTGGTTATGATCTCGCTGTCGATGCCCCGGGCCGACCGTACGGGATTGCCCTGCCCGGTCAAAACCTGGATCTCCCGGACCAGCTCTCCGATATCCAGCGGCTTGACGAACAGGTTCGCGGCCCCGTACTTCATGGCCTGGACAGTCACCTCGATCGAGGGAAAGCCCGTGATCATGACGACCGGCAGGCTCGGATCCGATGCCCGCAGATTCCTTAGAACGTCGATCCCGCTGATGCCGGGCATCCTGATGTCCAGGACCATCAGTTCGAACTGTCTGCTCTTCAGCATCTGGGGAACCCGGGACGCGTCGGTACAGTGGGCCGTGGTGAAGCCTCGCTCCTTCAATAATTCTCCGAGGGATTGGCACATTTTGAGCTCGTCGTCCACGATCAGGATCCGCTTGGCCATGGGGTCCATAGTAATACCCTCGTACCCGGCCGTCAATGAAACGCGGTCCCGATCGTCCTGCGCATTTCAATTGAAGACGGCTCTTCCGATGCGGTACAATGCGCGGACACCGCCGCCTGACGGCCGGCGTATATCGTGAAGGACATCTATGGGCAGAGGCAATCTGATCGTCGGACAATCCGGGGGACCGACCAGCGTGATCAACGCTTCCCTGGCGGGCATCGTGAGAACAGCCGCGGGCGAGCGCCGCGTCGACCGCGTGCTGGGAATGCGGTACGGTATTGAGGGGTTGATGGCCGGGAACCTCGTCGATCTGGGGAAAGAATCCGCTTCCACCGTCGAGGGCCTCATCAGGCGGCCGTCCAGCGCGTTGGGTTCCTGCCGCTTGAAGCTGAAGGACGAGCACCTTCCCAGGATCTTCGAGATCATAAAGGCGAACGACATCCGCTGCATGCTCCTGATCGGCGGCAACGATACCATGGACACGATCCGCCGCATCTCCGAGTATGCCCGAGAGCGAGGGTACGACTTCGCCGGCGTCGGAGTTCCGAAGACCGTGGACAACGACCTGTACGGAACGGACCATACCCCGGGATTCGCAAGCGCGGCCCGGTATACCGCCTTGTCGGTCCAGCAGGCGGGGATCCTGGCCCGGGACATGAGGATGGTCGATCAGTACGTCGTATTCCAGGCTATCGGACGGGATGCCGGATGGCTGGCTGCGGCGGCCGCGCTTTCGCGGCAGGAACGCGGAGACGCCCCGCACATCCTGGTCCTGCAGGAGAGGGCGTTCGACAAGGACGCGTTCCTGGGGAAGGTGGAATCGGTCTACAAGGACCACGGCTTCGTCTCCATCGTGTGCGGAGAGGGATGCAAGCACGCGGACGGCACGCCGGTATCAGCCAGTCGGATCATGGACAAATTCGGGAATATCGAATTCGGGGCGATGGGGGGCACCGGCGTCGCCCTCGTGCTGCATCGGATGATCGCCGAGACATTCGGATTCCGTGGAGAATTCCAAATCACCGAATCCCTGTCGATGTGCGCCGCCGATCGGGCGGTCCCCCGGGACGCCGAGGAAGCCTATCTATGCGGCAGGACGGCCGTCGAACTGGCGCTGTCCGGAGCCGGCGGCGTGATGGTCACCCTGGTCCGCAGGCCCGGCGGCGGCACCTGCACGACCGGAACGATCGGACTTTCCGAGGTGGCGGGCCGGGCGAAACCGATTCCGGACGAGTTCATCAACGCCGACGGAATGGACATCACGCCGGCGTTCCTGGAGTACGCCGCGCCGCTGGTCGGGGAACTCCCGAACTACGAAAACCTATCCTACCATCCCTACAGGCCCTGAGGAACTATCATGAACGAACACGGTATGTACGCCCGATTCCACCTGGTAAACGAGATGCTTCAGACGCCCGGCCTCATCCGAGATTTCAAGCTCGGGGACGCGGAGCCCGTGGTAGCGGCAATCCGGGAAACCGGCAAGGTGATCTTCACGGGTGAAGGATCCAGCCGAATCTTTCCGGCAAAGAACGCCATCTCCTACGCCCGGCGAAATGGCTTGAACCTCGACCTGGCCGCGGAGGGCAGCCGCCAGGCCGCGGAGTACAGGCTGGACGACCGCGTCGTGCTGGGTGCTTCCAACAGCGGCAGGACGCGGGAATTGATCGCCCTTTTCGAAGGCCTCAAGGAGAGCGGCCACCGAAATCTCTACTCGATCACGTCCAATCCCGGGACGGTACTCGAATCCCTGTCCGACCGGACCTTTCTTCTGGGTTGCGGAAAGGAAAACGCGGTCGCAGCCACGAAGAGTGTGGAAGAGATGGCCCTCTTCTATTGCGCGCTGCTGGGCGCGGCTCGGGATCGCAAACTTGACGACCACCTGGCCGAAACCGCCGAGGCCGTCGAGCATGCCTTGGAGATGCCTATCGACAGGGGGATCGTGGATATGCTGGCAGGCGCATCGACGCTATGTTTTGCCGGCCGCAACGACGGGGTCGCTGAGGAACTGGCGCTTAAAACCAACGAGATCATCCGCAGGAAGAGCTGTTACTTCGAAGGCACGTATGTCCTGCACGGCGTCGAGGAAGTGCTGACCTCCGACGACATAGTCCTGCTCATCAATCCCTTCAAGTCGGAATACGAGAAGATCCAGACGACCTTGGTCGACGGCGTGAATATGATGGTCCTTGCGATCGCGGAGGAGGATACGCCGTTCCCGACGATCAGGATACAAAACGCCGGAGATCTGACCAACCTCGTCTACCTTGCCGCCGGATGGAACCTGCTGGTGGAGGCGGGGATGCGGCTGGGCATCGATCTGGACCGACCCGCCCGGGCCCGGAAGGTCGGAAACGAGTATACCGGCTGATCCGACCCACGGGCATCCGATCGATCATATCACGACTGCACCAACCCCTTCGCGAAATCCTCCGCCCGCCGCAGGTCCCCGGCGTCGGGGCGGCCCCTGTTGAGCCCCCCGAAGAATTTCAGGAAGCTGTTGGTGTTGAACCCGACACAGGCGAACTCGCCCGCGATCTCGTAGCCCCGGTCCCGCAGCCTTTTCCGGAGCGCCGAATGGTTGTCCGAGACCTGCCGCTCGAACTCCGGACCCCGGGCGAAGGCGGCGGGCATCCCGCAGGTGGAGAAGATGAAGGCCCGGCGACCTGCCCCCGGGGGTAGGCGGCCGGCGAGGTCCAGGATCGGCCGGTAGTGGCTCCCGGAATCGATCCCCGCGCCGAAGCCGACCAGGTCGTATTTTGCCAGGCTCTCCGGATCGACCTGGCCGGGGGTACGGATCTCTGCGCCCAGGGTCCGGGCCATGGCCTCGGCGACTTTGCGGGTGTTCCCGTGGTGGTAGGAATGCACGATCACCAGGGCCCCGGGTTTCCCGCCGCCCGTCCCGGAGGGACCCGTCATGCCGACGCTCCCGCCCGGTTCGAACCGTCCGCCCCGCCCGGCGCGCTGAATCCCTTGAGGATCATCCATACCGCCATGACCATTTCCTGCAAGAATATGGGGAAATGAATCCAGGCCGGGGCTGTGGAGGACAGGCCGTCGCCTGCCAGAAGATCCAGCAGGCCTACCGCCAGATGGAGAAGGATCGCGGCCAGGCCCCAGGCGGAGATCCACCGGGGGATCAGCCGCTCTTGGTAGAATAGGCCGTAGAGGATCAGGGCGCCCAGGCTGAAGACGAGCATGGTCATCATCCTGCTGGCTTCCGCGGCCCGGAGCACCGCCTCCCCCGCGGCACGCAGGCCGGCTCCGTCGGCAGCTCCGGCGCGGACGATCATCGGGGCGAGCCCGGCCAGGACGATCCAGCAGGCGGCGATCAGGATGTAGGTGACGGTCTCCAGGGCTCCCCGGAATACGACGTACCCGATCGCGGAAGCCTCGCTCCGTTTCTTCAGGATCGGGTACAACAGGATCGACACGAAGGCCAGGGCCAGGCCCATGATCAGGATCGCCAGGGCACCCGCCTGCACCCGGGGCCCCAGGGCGGCGATCGCCGCCATGGGGTCCTGCGCCCCGAAGGCGGAGCCCGCCAGGATCATGCTGGCCACCCCCGCCGCGGTTCCCAGTATGTACAGTCCGCCGACCGCGGCGGCGGTTCTTCGCTCAGTCATCGAGGTCCTCCTCCGGTTCTCCCGGAACAAACTCCAACAGATCTCCGGGTTGGCACCGGAGTTCCCTGCACAGGGCGTCCAGGGTCGACACGCGCACGGCCTTCGCCTTCCCGGTCTTCAGTATGGAAAGGTTCGAGTCGGTCAGGTCGATCCGCCGGGCCAGCTCGCCCAGCGGCATCTTGCGGTCCGCCATCATCCGGTCCAGCCGGAATATGATGCTCATCCTTGGGTCTCCTTACACGGTCAGGTCATGCTCTTCTTTGAGGGTCGTGCCGGCAGCCAGGATCTCGCAGATCAAGAGCAGGATCACCCCCGTCAGGAAGGAACCCGCGCTGAAGGTCAGGATCGCCAGGGCGATGACCAGCCTGCTGATCCGGCGGATGATCCGGACGTTCCCCTGGTCGAACACGACCTCGTTCCGGAAGTTCGAAAAGAGGGCGCGGGCATTCCGGAGCACCATCAGCACCAGGGTCATGACCGCTCCGAAGTACGGCAGGATCAGGATCCGGACGCCCAAGGGCAGATTCTGGAATCTCTCCCAATCCCGGATATCATCCCGGGAGCTGTCGGCCATCCCCCCGGAAAACGGGCTGCCGAACTGTTCATGGAAGACGATCACGACTCCAAGTACGACCGCGACGGCCGCGAAAATCCAGGCCAGGTACCAGGCGGCGCGCAGAAGGGCGCTCATCACGGAGGACAGGGACCGGGTTCCGAAGTACTTCATGCAGAACCTCCTTATGATTCTTGAGGATAAACTATCACACATGGTTTTGATTTTCAAGTAGTTTTTATTGTTTTTCAATATATTTTATTTAAATATCATGTATAAGATATCGAATTTCGGAATACCGTGCCGTTATCGAGGATTCGTTTCACTGTCGGCTGTATCAGGATCGCCGGGCGGGTATCCTATCCGGGCACCCGATTGATCATCAGGGCCTGGGACCCGTCCGGCCGGGACTGCTGCCAGGTGGCGATGAAAGCGTCCCCGGCGGCCAGGACGTCCACGTACCGAAGGCAGCCCGTACCGTCGGGGCTCATGAACTCGGGGAAGATCTCCGAGATCCGAACGAAGGTACGGGGATCTCCGTCGACATAGTACCCCAGGCCGCCGAGCTCCTCGCAGGAATACCCCCGGGGGCGCTTGACCGCGCTCGCGTGCTCGTCCAGGTTGCGCAGGCACTCGCCGCCGTCGTAGAACGCCAACCCCAGCCCGGCGGGCCAGGCGGAGGGGGGGCTCGAGGCGCCCGGGGGGGGCTCCGGCAGGGGAAGGACGCAGGTGCCCCGGGTGATGGCCACGTCCCAGGCCGGACCCCGGGGCCAACAGCCGTAGACCGGCGGACCCTCAGGCTCCCCGTCCGGACCGATCGGGATGTACCCGGTGTTGCTCGAGGACCAGTTGAAGGAGTGGTGGCAGAAGAAAAGGTAGTGCCCACCCCCGGGCCGTTCGGCCGGAAAGGGATCCTTGACCTGCAGGGTGGCCGGATTATCGCTGGCCGCGACGGTCTGAAGCGGCGCCCGGGTGAGGCCCTCCAGGGTCGGGGCCGTGAAGCGCTCGATGGTCCAGATCCCGGTGCCGGGTTTCTGGAAGGCCTCGACGGGGGCGGGATAGGAACGTCGCTTTTCCGAGGAGACGTAGAGGTCCACCCGGCCCCGGGAGAAGCGCAGGGCGGAACCCTCGATCGAAAGCGCCTCCCGGCCGGGCGGGGATACCGCGGCCTTGTCGAAGGACAGGACCTTTTCCCAGGATCGGCCTCCGTCCCCGGACGCGAACACCGCCAGCTCCCGCCCCCGGTCGCCCAGGTCCAATCCGGTGCGGGAATCCCCGGCGCTGCGGTATCGGCCCGTAAGGAAGAGCCTCCCGTCCGGCCCCCGGGCCATGTTGCCGCCCCCGAACCAGTAGCCCCGCTCGGGCCGCTCCGGGGCTACCGCCGTCCGTGCCGCCGCGGGATCTATCAGGCGGCGCCCGAAGGCGCGGAGGTCGGCAAGGACACGGGGATCGATGCTCGGGTTCATGGGGATTCTCCTCGGAATCGCGGAGCGCAGGGCGCCGGGGTTGTATCAAGGCTCCGGGCTCACGGGCGCGGCGCCGGTCTTGGATGCTCGCCGTCCACTATAGACGCCCGGGGGTGCTCTGTAAACGGCGGGCCGCCGCCGGAGATTGACGGCTCCCCCATCCCGGGGTAGTCTATCCGCGGGGCTGTCGAGAGGCCGGCCGGTTTTCCGGAAAGCCGGCCTCCGCAGGGGAGCCCCGGTACAGCGAGGTCGCGCATCCATGCCCAAGCTCCTGCTCATCAACCCCTCGAACGATCACAAGGGACTCGGAAACGTGACCGGTACGGCCTGGCCGCCCCTCAGCCTCCCGTATATCGCGGCCCTAACCCCGCCGGAGTACGAGATCTCGGTGATCGACGAGAACATCCGCCCCTTCGAGTTCCGGCCGGCGGACATCGTGGGCATCACGGCCTACACTGCCTCGGCGCCCCGGGCCTACGAGATCGCGGCGGAGTACCGCGCCAGGGGGATCCCGGTTGTCATGGGGGGCATCCACGCTTCCATGGTTCCCGAGGAGGCGGGGCGGTACTGCGACGCCGTGGTGGTGGGGGAAGCCGAGTCGGTCTGGGCCACCGTCCTGGCGGACTTCGAGGCGGGACGCCTGGGGAAACGCTACGAGGGGGCGAGACGGCCCCTGGACGATCTTCCCATACCCCGGCGGGACATCCTGAAGAACGAGCACTACGGCTGGGGCTCCATCCAGACCTCCCGGGGCTGTCCGATGAACTGCTCCTTCTGTTCCGTCACGGCCTTCAACGGCCGGACCTTCCGGAGGCGGCCGCTGGATTCTGTGATGGCGGAGCTGGCGCAGATTCCTCAGAGACGGGTGCTCCTGGCGGACGACAACCTGATCGGATTCGGTACGGAAGACCGCGACTGGACCCGGTCCTTTTTCGAGGCCGTGATCCGAAGCGGGATCCGGAAGACCTTCTTCGCCCAGGCTTCCCTGGAGTTCGGGGAAGACCCCGGGCTGATCCGGCTGGCCGCCCGGGCGGGACTCCGGATCGTCTTCATCGGGATGGAGTCGGTGCAACCCGAATCCCTGGAGGCCTTCCACAAGTCGGTCAACCTGAAGGAACTCGCCCGGGAGCGGTACCACGAGCTCATCGCGCGCATCCGGAAAGGCGGCATCGCCGTCCTGGGCGCCTTCGTGCTGGGCTGCGACACCGACGACCCGGGGGTCTTCCCCCGCACCCTCGAGTTCATCCGTTCCTCCGGGATCGACGTGATCCAGGTAACCAAGCCGACACCCCTGCCGGGTACGGAGCTCTGGAATTCCCTGGACGGGGAAGGACGGATCCTCTCGAAGAATTTCCCCGGAGACTGGACCGAATACCGCTTCACCAAGATGCTCTACACTCCCCTGCGTATGTCCGTGGAACAGGTCTACGAGGGGTTCACCTGGCTGCGGGGCGAATACTACGGCGCCGCCCCTACCCTGGCCCGGACGGTTTCGACCCTGTGGACCACGAAAAGCCCGATCGCCGCCCTGCTCTCGTACAAATTCAACGCCTCCTACCGCAAGGCCTTCCACGAATCGGAGCACTTCCGCCGGCTGTGGTCGCCGAGCCTGCGGAGGGACTTCCGGGAACTCGGCCGTCGTCCGCCGCGCGGGACGCCGACCGGTGAGGAGACATCCCGGTCGCTGATTCCGGAAGCTTGAGTCGGCCGCGGGTGCGTTCCGGAAGAAGCCGCCGCGGCTCCGCCGCTCCCTTGACGGATCCGAGGCGCGGAGGGACACTTTCAACCATGAACGATCCCGAACGGATGGACTCCGTCCTGAGCTTCCTCCGGGACCTTCGCGCCCATAACGACCGCGCATGGTTCGAGGCCGAGCGCCCGCGGTACGAGGCCGCCTTCGGCGCACTCCTGGGGCCCGGGGGCCGGAAGTCCGGGGTCCGGTCCTACTACCTCCACGTCGAGCCGGACGGGAACTCCATGCTGGCGGGAGGCCTGCACTCGCCCTCCCCGGCGGAGCTGGGCGCCCGGGATTTCATCCCCCGGGCCCTCGAAGCCTATTCGGCCATGAAGCCCTTCCTGCTCTGGCTGGAGGCGGCATTCTGAGCGGACGCCGGGTTTTCAGAGCCTGTGATACAATTTGGTTAACAATTTAAAGGAGAAACCATGACCGCCGAATATCCCCGGTTCCGAAATATCCTGGCCGTAACGGCAGCCTTTTTGGGCATCCAACTACTTCTCGGAATTTTGATCGGTATCATCCGTATCCTTGTATCGAAGGCCCCGGGGATTCCCGTGGGGCCGACAATTCTGAACTTATCCTATATCTCAGCGAACCTCCTGGCCTATATCATAGTCCTGAAACGGTTTCACAGGAAAAGTCGTCTCGATCCGGGGCCTTTCTTCCGGCTGGATACGCTCTCGCCTTCCCTCTCAGCGGGCTTTGCGCTGGTCATGATGGGGTTGATCCTGCTCATGTGCGAGATGGACAACATCATGGCCGAATGGAAGCCCATGCCGTCTTTTTTCTCATCCCCACTGGAAACCATGCTGGCCGCTCCGGGAATCCTGGCGTTCATCCAGGTCGTCCTGATTCCAGCCTTGCTCGAGGAGCTCCTGTTCCGGGGCTACTTCCTGCAGGGGCTCAAGGGGACCTGCACCGCCGGGAAGGCCGTTGTGGGGACAGCCCTTCTCTTCGGATTAATCCATATCAATCCCTGGCAGATGGTTTCGGCGGTCCCCCTGGGCCTGGTGTTCGGGTGGCTCGCCTGGAAAACCGGGTCGATCATCCTTCCCGTGTTCGGGCATGCGCTGAACAACCTGCTGTACTTTGTCTCATTTCGATATGCACGGTATTTCTCGCCCTTCGGCTTCGTGCAGTTGAGGGGGGAGGATATTGTCCACATGCCCCCCGCCCTGCTCCTTGCCGGAGCGGCCGCCGCTGCCGCGGGCGGATGGATCGTCCTGCACGCCCTGAGGGGGCAAGAAACCCCGCTTCCCAGGCGTATTCCTCGGGACCCCGAGGCCCTGCCTCCGGACGGGCCGGTTGGGACGGCTGGACCCTCGGAATCCATGTCCCCTCTCGACGGCGAAGGCCCTGTGGATAGATAGCATGGACGGGGGCGCGGACGACGGTTCGGCGGCCGATTCCGGTCCTCGATGTCATCCTCCGTGCGTCACGGGAGATGACGGGACTCGGCCGCTCCCCGCCCTCAGGATACCTTCCAGGCCTTCCAGGATCAGGGCAAGACCGAACTCGAAATCCGCCTCCTCGTCGTAGCCGTTCCTCATTGCCCACTCGATCATGCGGGCCAGGTGCGGATAGGTTTCGACGGGCGCGGAGTCCTGCAGGGCCCCGGCCCGAGTTTCGGTCTGCTCATGCTCGCCCGAGGCCATGTTGTTCCTCTGGATCGCGAATCCGTAGATGTAGCAATCCAGGACCGACAGCACCCGTCCGACCTGTTCCAAGGGAAAACCCGCGCCCATCAAGGTCCCGACCATCGCGTCGAAGTAGCGCAGCCTCGCCGGGCCGGAACTCACCCGGGAATCCATGAGGGCGGCCGCCCAGGGATGGCGGGAAAAGGCCTGCCGTGCGGAAACCGCGCGCTCCCTCATCGCGGAACGCCACTCGGCGCCGGCGGGGGGGACAGCGATCTCCCCCACGAAGAGCTCCAGGATTCCGTCCAGGAGATCCTCCTTGTTCTCTACGTGGTTATAGAGGGACATGGCCTCCACCCCCAGCCGTCCGCCCAGGCGGCGCATGGACAGGGACTCGATCCCTTCCGCGTCCGCCATCTCCAGCGCGGCGGCCAGTACGCGCTCCCTCGTCAGCGAAGTCTTTTCGGCCGCAGCCGTGTTCTTCATCCGCTCCTCCCCGCGCCGATTCTATTCCGTCCTCGGACAGGAGTACCACCCACTTGACGTACTTACAATGTAAGTAGTACAACTTACATTGTAAGTATGGCCGACAGCCTTCAACCTGTCAAGGCCGCTGCCCGATCAGGAGGTATGACCATGAAACCACGTTCCATGCGCCCCGGAGATCCCGCGGGCGGAAACGGAGGCGGACTATGAATTCCCCAAGCGGATGGATCCGGATCTTCCAGGCTATCCTGGGAGCCGCCGTTCTCGGCTCCTGCGCGGGCCCCTTTGCCCGGATGGACGCCGTGACCCGGGCGACCTCGTCCGCCGCTGCGGATTTCGGCCCGGGCGGCGGCGGAACCCCGGGCAGGGTCCGGATCATCCTGGCCTCCGCCCCCGGGGGGAGCACGGAAAAGATAGCCCGGGCGATGGCCTCCGTCCTGGACGCACGAATCCTCTCTCCCGGGGAAGCGGTGACCGAGGATCTCTCATCCAGCGGGATGCTGGGCTTCGGGTCCGGGATCCTGGACCAGGCGCACCATGCGGACCTTCTCTCCTTCGTGGACTCCCTGCCGCCCCAGGAGGGAAGAAAGGCCTTCCTGTTCTCCACGAGCGGAGTCTCCCGGGACTTCGCCCTCCGGCACGACATCGACGATCCCCATGCGGTCCTCCGGCGGAAACTCCGGGAGAAAGGCTTCGCCGTCGCGGGAGAGTTCAACTGCGCCGGATACAACGCCAACAGCTTCCTGAAGTACTTCGGCGGCATGCACAAGGGCCGGCCGAACGCCGAAGACCTGGCCCGGGCCGCGACCTTCGCGCGCGGCCTGATCTGCTCGGAAGACAAAGGAGAGTGAAATGAAGAACTTGCAGAAAGCCGGCGGCATCGCCGCCCTGATCGCCGCGGGAACCTACCTGTTCGCCATGGGCTTGCTTGTCTCCCTGCTGGGTCCCATGGCGGATCCAAGCCTCGGGTTTCAGGAACACATGGCCTTCCTGACAGCCCACAAGGGCCTGGTGTTCGTATGGCACTCGGTGATGTACTTCGTCAACGGGATCTGCCTGGTCGTCCTGGTGCCGGCCTTGTACGAACGGCTGAAACCGGGCTCGCCGCGGCTGGCCCGGGTCGCCTCGGCCTTCGGGTTTCTATGGACAGCCTTCGTTTTTTTGAGCGGGGTTATCACCAACTACGGGACCGAGGCCCTCATCACGCTGTACGGGAAAAACCAGGCCCAGGCCGAGACGCTCAAGATCGCCCTGGACACCGTCACCCTAGGGATCGATTCCTCGGACCGATTGCTCGGCGGCCTCTGGGTCGGCCTGGCGAGCCTGGCCGCCTTCAAGGGCAGGGCGTTCCCGAAAGCCGTCGGCTTCTTCGGTCTGGCAATCGGCGCGGCCGGCCTTGTCGGGACCGCGATTCCATCCCTGGTGTCCCTCGCCTACCTCTTCGGGGTCGGCGCGATCTTCTGGTGGGCGGCGGTAGGCATCCGGATGCTACGGAAACGGGCCTGACGAGCCTGGGAACCATAGTACCAACAGGATTTACAAGATTAAGACAAGACCAACAAGATGAAATTCAGAATTTGGCTATCCTGAACCTCTCATCTTGTTCATCCTGTCCCCATCTTATTCATCTTGTTGGATCTATACAGAAACCGCCTAGCCTTTAACAGCCCCCATGGTCAGGCCCTTCACCACGTACTTCTGGAAGATCATCGTAAGGAGGATGGCGGGAGCCATGATCGCCACCGCCGCGGCCATTACGGCTCCCCAGTCCACCTCGGCGTAGGACACGAAGTTATAGACGGCGATGGGCAGGGTCTTGGTCCGTTCCATGCTGAGCACCTGGGAGAACATGAAGTTGTTCCAGGAGAAGATGAAGGACAGGGTGATCGCGGTGACGATGCCCGGGGACGACACGGGCAGGATGATGGACAGGAAGGCCCGCTGACGGGTCGCGCCGTCCACCATCGCGGACTCCTCCATCTCCACGGGGATGGTCTCGAAATAGCTGGACATGATCCACACCACGATGGGCAGGGCTATGAGCATGTGGGACAGGATCAGGGCCGCATAGCTGTCCATCAGCTTGAGCCGGGAGAAGATTATGTACCAGGGCATCAGGAAGGAGATTCCCGGCATCAGCCGGGCCACCAGGATGAGCACGGACAGCTTCTTCTGCTTGAACCGGGCGATGGAGTACGCCGCGGGAAGGCCCAGGAACAGGGAGAAGGCCACCGCGGTTAGGCCCACGATCGAGGAGTTGACGAAGTATTTCAGGAAGTTCTGCTCCTGGAATACCTTGCGGTAGTTGCCCAGGATGGGGTCGAACAACAGGCGCGGCGGCCAGGAGATGATGTCCACCTGGGTCTTGAAGGACGAGGCCAGCATCCAGAGGAAGGGGAAGAGGACCGGCGCAGCGATCAGGACGAGGACGAGGGCGAACCCGATCTTCCGCAGGGGCTTGGTTCTCACGGCGGCCCCCTACAGCTCGAAGCGCCGTCGGAGGCGCATGATCGCGGCGCTCAAGGTCAGCACCAGGAGGAAGAGGAAGACCAGGATCACCGAGGACTGGCCCATCCGGAAATACTCGAAGCTGTACTTGAAGGCCATGACGTTGAGGGTTTCCGAGGCGTAGCCGGGGCCTCCGCCGGTCATGGCGTAGATGATGTCGAAGGTTTTCAAAGCATCGATCGCCCGCAGGATCATGGCGGTCAGGAGGGTCGGGGCGATCATGGGCAACGTGATCCGGAAGAAGATCTGCACCCCCGTGGCCCCGTCCACCCGGGCGGACTCGTAGGGTTCCGGCGAGAGCCCCGCCAGGCCCGCCAGGACGATGAGGGTGATCATGGGGGTCCACTGCCAGATGTCCACCAGGGCCAGGGAGGGGATCACCGTGGCCGCCCCGGACACCCAGGCCTGCCGGGGCAGGCCGAAGAGGGACAGGACGTAATTGGCCAGGCCGATGGTCGGGTCGTAGAAGAGGTTCCAGACGATGCCGATGGCCACCGGCGTGGCCACCAGGGGCAGGAGGAGGATGAGCTTCATGAAGCCCTTGCCCCGGAACTTGCGGTTGAGGAGCAGGGCCAAGCCCAGCCCCAGCAGGGTCTCGACGACAAGGGCCAAGGCGGTGAAGGAGAAGGTCCGGCCCAGGGCGTCCAGGAACCGCGGCTCCCGGAGGACCCTCAGGTAGGACCGGAGTCCCACGAGGGCCAGGGGCATGCCGGAGGTGAGGTTCCAGTTCGTGAAGGAAAGGAACAGGGTATACAGGACCGGGAACACCATCATGACCAGGACGAAGGATACCGCGGGGAGGGGGAAGAGGACGTTCAAGTGCCGTTCCAGGATTCCGCTCTTCCGCATGGCCCCTACAAACACCTATTTAACAACGCGCCACAGAGTCAGCGTCCGTCCGGCCTGAGCCGGACGGAC